>JAUWWJ010000328.1 GCA_030616935.1 Planctomycetaceae bacterium | reverse complement strand
CCTCAAAATTTGAGAAAGAATGCAGTAGTCAATGATTTCAAGAAGTGGAAAATGGATTTCCAGTAGGTAAATTTGCTATTCACCAGTGAACGTTGGTTCAACGAAAGTAAGCAGATTCTTCTTACTGCACTCCGGACTGTCAATCATGCATACACCTGACAGACCTCCCGTTTTCATGTCGTGGGATAGTGCGCGAATTATGTAATTACTTTTGGCTTGGTAGAATTCCGCTTTGGTATGCCTTGCTGACTGCGGCCGGTGCGTTTGACACCCCAAGTTTTTTGTAGATGTGTGACACGTGTGTGTCGACGGTTGAGTAGCCGATGCCAAGTTGTGTTGCTATTTCCTTTTTGACAAGACCTTCACTGAGCATGAGGAGGACCTCATGCTCGCGTTCAGTCAACGTGTCAGTCTGGAATAGTTCCTTTGTTGTCATTTTTTCAAGAATGAAATGGGCAACATTTTTGTCGAGGAAGCCACCTCCTTGCGAAACAGTACGGATTGCCTCCGTTATTTCTTTCAGCCGGGCGCTTTTAAGAAGGTAGCCAGAGACTCCGGAAGAAATCGCCTGCACAATATCGCTAGGTGCATCGGACTGTGACAGGATAATAACCCGTGTCGTTGGACTTGCTGCATGAATTAATGGAAGGGCATCAAGCCCGCTCATTCCAGGGAGCCGTAAATCAAGCAGGAGGATATCCGGCTGGTCCGGCTCATTGGTCGTTTCAAGTGTTCGGAGAGCAATTTCGGTTGTGCCGAAGAGCCCGATGAGTTCCATGTCAGTCGCATCGTCTATTGCTAATGCGATGACAGTACGGTAATCAACGTTGTCCTCAACAACCATGATTCGAATCATGGCGGAGTCTTTAGGGGTAGTCATAGGAATACTTGTGATACTTTTACTGAGGGTTTTAAAGCCACCAGGACTTTGTTTTTGTACGTAGTGTAATGCGTGTTCCCCCTTCTGGCCGGTCAGTTGTGACAACTGTTCCACGGAGGAGGCGGGCACGACGTTTCAGGGATTCTGGTGAAATTCTGGCGACCCCAGGTTCTTTCGAATGGAGGCCTTTTCCGTTGTCGGTCACTGTGAGTACAAGTTCTGTTGGGGTTGCATCAAGATTAGCTGTTACGTGTGTCGCCCCAGAATGCCGAATGACGTTCGCAAGGCATTCTTTGAAAAAGAGAGCAACACCGATTTGGGTTTTTGGGTCGAGAGAGTCAAGGTTATCGCCACCTTCAACGTGGATGTTGTATTCAATGTCATTTAAGAGACGACCTGCAATACGTTCTACATCAGCCGCAAGTCCTTCGTAGAGCCCTTTGGATTCAAGAAGATTAACGCATGCTTTGGCGGCCTTGCCGCTTCGAGATGTCAGTTCATGGATTCGTTGAAAAAGCGTTAAGAGTTGGTCGGGTTCATGTATCTTTGTGCTTGCGAGGTCACTGCATAGCGATATTGCGTGGAGGTTTGCACCCAACTCGTCATGGAGGTCGGCAGCAATTTGTTCACGAGTGTTATAGATCGCTCTGTGTTTTAAGAGTCTTTGGATGACAATAATTGCTACGATAATTGCAGTCAGCAGGCAACTTAGCCAGAAAAGAAGTTCAATTGCAGCTTTCTGGCTCTGGTAGGCTGTGGTTAAGGCGGCCTGAACGAGTGGGCGTTTGGTTTCGAGTTCATGGCGCCTGGCAAGTTGGTTGAGCCATGTTCGAGTAGATAGTATTTCTCCGTAGTAATTATTGCCATCGGTAATTGCGGGGAGTCGGTCTTGTCGTGATATGAGTGCAGGGTTGAGACTGGTTGTGACTGTACTTGTAACAGCAACATTATTTCCATCATTGAGATACTCGATCTCTGCAAGTCCGATACATCCTGATAATGCATCGGGTATCTGATCTGGTTCAAGAACCATTAGCCGAAGGAATTGGCAATGTGTTCCCGGGAATTTCAGTTGAAGAATTGGGCCTGCATCAAATGCTGTTTTGAGTTGAAAGTCAACAAGTAGTTGTCCGTCGGTGAAGTCTCTCTTCTGCGCCCCAATGATCTGGAAGTGACGGGGGATTCCAAAGGTGTTTGGGTGTGCATGGGGGACGTTGTCACTGATGTCTGTAGCATGCAGGCAAGCGCCATTGATGTGAATCGGTTTGCCGAGGTCGATGTCGATATGGTGTGTGCTGCCAGCAGGTATATCAGTGAAGAATGCGAGACTTCGACTGCCCGTGTTTGCATCCATTAAGTAGGGAATAACACCATCGACCAAAAATTGCGGATTCCGTGCGCCTTCCGGCGAACTGTCCGAGGAGGAACACTCAACGGTGCAATGAAGACCAACGTTTTGTTGGCCACAGAAAATGAGCATTTCCGAAAACTGCAGGACGTATCGGTCGTCCCATGCTCGTTGTGAAAGTACGGTTGCTTCAAGCCGGACACGTGAGGCAGTAACCGCTTTGCACGGAACTGACAGGGGAGACTTTCTAGGGAGGATCTGATCCTCTGCAGTGAAAGATGCCAGGAGAGTCTTCGTACCTTTTTTTTCATGAATGGCCCAGACTTTGAACTCTTCAGGGAAGCCGTCAGCCTCCACAGTAGAGTCTGGGTTGTGGTATAGGGATGGAACAAGAATGATTTCATTTATCGTTGTTTCGTCTTGAAGCGTTACCTCAATCCATTCTTTATGACCATCCGTGTCGTGCGACTGCGATCGATACCCGATTGGTCCGATGCCGCTAAGAAGCCTTGGCTGAGCGAGGGATTTGAGTTCTTGGTCGATTGCATCAAGTTGTTCTTCAAGACGGGTTGTTGCTAATGGGCTTTGTAATGTTCGTTCAGGAGATGCCGCCAGCGTTGTTCCAAAGAAAAGCGATAAGACACTCGTGTGATAGGTGAGCCAATTCATAAGAATTTGTCTTTTGAAACGGTATCTAGCTTCTGAGGATGGTTCTTGGATCGAACGAAAAGTGTGAGTGTGTTATCCGCCTTGCATCATTTTGGTACGATACAGCAGATGATGAATATGCCCGACAACACTGTAATCTAGTAAGAACCCATAAACAATTTGCAGCACGATATGCATGTATGGGTAACGTGCTCCGGGCCCTTCGACGTAGACTCGAGGCTTTACGCGTATGGTCGGTGTCCGTGCTAGTAGTTGCTGGGTTCAGTGCTTGAGTAAGGCCTTAAAAATAAAGGGAAAGAGTGGAATGATGTGTTCACTGATATCTAGAACTGTTTT
>JAUWWJ010000065.1 GCA_030616935.1 Planctomycetaceae bacterium | reverse complement strand
AGAAGGCCACGGTTGAAAAGTTCCGAAAGCGCCCACCAAACACTTTCGACATAGCTTTGATGGTAGGTCACATAGGCTTCTGAAAGATCGATCCAGAATCCAATCCGCTCGGTGAGAGTTTCCCACTCCTTCATGTACCGCCAAACAGATTCCTGGCATCGGTGGATGAATGGCTCAATGCCGTATTCTTCGATTTCGGCTTTCGAGTGGATGCCCAGGCTCTTACACACTTCGACTTCTACGGGCAGACCGTGGGTGTCCCAGCCGGCCTTGCGTTCACAGAACTCACCTCGCATTGTCCGGTAGCGAGGATAGAGGTCTTTGATAGCACGTGTGAGGCAGTGCCCTGGATGAGGCATGCCATTGGCTGTTGGTGGTCCTTCAAAAAAAACGAATCGTTTGGCGCCCCGACGGTTGTCGAGTGACTTTTTGTAAATTCCCGCAGACTTCCAGAGGGCAGCGATTTCGGCTTCTGTGGCTGGCAGATCGGGTCTGCCTCGGACGGGCTGGAACATGAAATATATAAGGCGAGGCTGTGGGCAAATACGAGGTTGGTAATGAGACGCTTTATCCTACCCAGCAGAACCTTCTAGCCACAGTGCTACCCAATCAAGCCCGGTAGGAGCGGCTTGGCGGCAGGAGCCCACGAGGCTGCCGTGACGAAAAAGCAATACGAACGTTTACGGACTGGGTTCACTCGGCAGGGAGCCTGCGAGAGTATTGTGGCATGCTGCCCATAGACGCACTAGATTACATCAGCCCCCGCATCTCGAACGGCTCCCTCAATAAGAGCTCTGAGTTTTGGTTCAGCCGTTCGGGCCACTTCAAGGATTTTTTCGACTGTTGCAACTTCCAGTGCATCTGGGAGGCACATATCTGTGACAACCGAGAGACCGAGTACCCGCAGGCCGGCATGAACAGCAACGATGACCTCTGGAACAGTTGACATGCCAACAACATCAGCACCGATTGCCCGCAGGTAACGATACTCGGCTCGTGTTTCGAGGTTGGGGCCAGTTACTGCCACGTACACGCCTCGGTGGGCAACAAAGTTTTCCTGGCGAGCTACCTCAAGCGCGCGGTCAATAAGTGGAAAGGTGTACGGCTCTGACATGTCAGGAAATCTCGGCCCGAGACGATCATCATTGATACCGACAAGCGGGTTGTCCTGCATGAGATTAATGTGGTCGTCGATAATCATAATGTCACCAGCGCTGTAGTGTGGGTTGAGTCCACCGCATGCATTTGTGACAAGTAAGAGCTCAGCACCAAGGCGATGAAGTACCCGCACGGGCAGAGTGATCTGAGATGCTGGGTAGCCTTCGTACAGATGCATCCGACCTTCAAGAATTATGACTGGGACACCATCAAGCAGACCGCATACGAGCTGTCCGGCATGTCCGTGTGCTGTTGAGCGAGCGAAGTGCGGGATATCCTCATATGGAATTTCGACACGGTCAGTGACACCTTGTGCGGCGTTACCGAGTCCACTTCCTAAAATGATTCCCACTTTTGGTTGATGGTGCCATCGCTTCTGAATGGCTTCACATGATGCTGTAATCTGGTCGTACTGTTCGAGCATTATTGGCTGCCTTCTCGTCGTTTGTGAATCAGGAATATTGCTGGCTTCCACGTGACCATGCGGTCAGTCTTCGTTGAAAAGATTCTGAAAGTCAGGATGGTCCCTCAGCGAGTCGAGGTCCGGGTCAGCCTCGAGGTGATGAAGGTCATCATACCCGAGGAGGATTGCCTTGGAGAGCGAGTTGATCGCTTCCTTTGAGCAACCCGCCCGGGCAAGTGAACAGCCCAAATTGTAACGAGCCAGTGCATCTTCGGGCAGAAGGTTGACTAAATGACGGTCAAGTTCGACTGCCCTGTCGAGTAGACCTTTTTTCGCGACTAACTCAGCAAGCACTCGGCACACTTCCGTCGATGTCCCATCACGGGCGAAAAGCTGCTCAAAAAATTCAATGTCAAACTCTAGCTGCGACAAGACACCAAACCACGGGTAACCGCTGAGAGATGCGTTCTCGTGCTGAGGGGCATTTGCGTTGTTCATGGCTGACTCCGAAGGAAACGGCCGCCTTGTTACTTTTTGCCACTAGATTTGCTCGGTGGAGGTGCCTCTGGACGAAGGTCATCCGGATGCTCCCAATCAGGATCACTTTCTTCCTCTTGGAAGTCATCATCAAATTCGTCATCGAAATCATCGAAGTTAGAATCTTCATCGGCAAGTGGGTCGTCACTCTCCAGATCGCTGTCATCACCAACGTCGAGGTCTTCATCTGTTGATTCTTCATTATTCGTGACGTGAATGAGCCGGAAATCCCCAATCAATGGGGTAACCAGTTCTGTTGAGAGCGACAAAAATGTAGGAATCACTCTGCTTTTGGTTTCCCAAATAGAGTGGACAGCTGGGTGTTGGTCGTTGAGTTGCAACATTGACAGGGTTCCGACGGAAAAAGGAAGCGTCTCAAGGTGTCTGAAGACAGCCTTGCTGAATAAGCAAAATATACACCCTGGGGCAGCTAGGGAAGGGGAGTCTCTCGCTACGTGTGGTAGTCAGCGTTGAGCCGGACATATTCTGCAGTCAGATCACTTGTGTAGAACCGAATTGTGCCCGGCCCATCGCCTAAATCGACTTCAATCAGGGTTTCCCGGTTCTCACGGATTGATTTTGACACTTTTTCGGCGTTAAAACCGACTGGAGAGGCATTTTTGAAGAGTTCAAAACCGTTGACACGCAGGGAAAGCCGCCCAGGATCAAACAAAACGCCGGCGTATCCGGCAGCAGAGACGATTCGGCCCCAATTTGGATCGGCGCCAGCAATCGCGGTTTTGACCAAGGGACTATCGGCTATTGCTCGGGCAACTCGGCGGGCATCCTCCCGGCCTTCGGCACCAGTGATCTCTATGCGTATGACATGCGTCGCTCCTTCTCCATCGTCAGCAATCTCTCGGGCGAGCGCATCACACGTTTTCATGAGAGCAGTCTCAAATGCCTCAAGATTTTTTCCTGTAAGGATATCTCCTCCAGCGGCACCGTTCGCGAGGAGCAGGACAGTATCGTTCGTGCTCATGTGACCGTCGACGCTCACGCAGTTGAAAGAAAGATCTGTCGCTTGATAGAGGAGACGCTGCGCATCTTCAGGAGTAATCGCAGCGTCGGTGAGGATGAGACCGAGCATGGTAGCAAGTTTCGGTCCAATCATGGCTGCGCCTTTACCGATACCAAGCATCTGGTACTTTTCGCCCGACGGAGTTTTTCCGAACGCTTCACCAGCCAGTTTGGGGCGGGTGTCTGTTGTCAAAAATCCGCGCGCCGCCCGTACGACACTTTCCTCATCTGCTGCCAACTGGTTGGCCACTGATTGGATGCCTGCTTTGATAGTCTCCATTGGAAGAAATTCACCGATAATGCCTGTCGACATTACGAGAACACTGCTCTCGATACTACCGATTGCCTCTGCAGTGAGGGTTGCCATGGCGGCTGTATCAGATTCGCCCTGTGTCCCTGTGCAAGCGTTTGCGTTGCCAGAATTGATCACAACACCGCGGAATCCGGTTCCAGGGGTGCGGTCTCGGTCAAAAGCGACGGGTGCCGCAAAAACAAGATTTTGAGTGTAGACACCAGCCGCTGTCGCTGGTCTGTCAGAGACGATGAGTGAAATATCTTCTCGGGTCGGATTGCGCTTCAGTCCGGTGTGTAAACCAGAAACTTGAAATCCTTGAGGAAGCGGGGGAATCGGGCCGCGGAATGGTGTTTCAGCAGGAGCCATCAGCAATTTGTGAAAAGGGTAAGGGGTTAGAGCAGGCCTGTCGTTTCTGGCAGAGCATGCATGCAATTCAGGTTTTGTACGGCGGCACCGGCAGCACCTTTTACAAGGTTGTCGAGGCTGGAAATGAGAATGAGTCGACCGCGGACCAGCCGAGCGGTCAGGTCGCAGAAGTTTGTGTCGACAGTGTCTTTCGTACCGGGTAGATGGTCAACAAGCCGAATAAAGTGTTCTTTTTCATAGGCCTGATGCCATGCGTCGTCAATGTCTTTCTCAGTGACACCGGAGGTAGGCTTTGCATAAATGGTAGCAAGGATCCCACGGTCCATGGGAGCGAGTTGTGGTGTGAAAATAACTTCTGGCTGAGTTGTTGCATGCCGGGCGATGATCTGTTCAATCTCCGGTGTGTGGCGATGACGTCCAACGTTATATGGTGAAAGACTCTCATTGCATTCGGGATAATGAGCCATGAGTTTCGGATTGCGACCTGCTCCACTTACACCACTTTTGGCATCGATAATAATGTCAGAACTCTCAATGAGTCCGGCCTTGATGAGAGGAGCAAGGGGAAGGATGGCTGCTGTGGCGTAGCAGCCCGGGTTGGCGACAAGAGTAGAGCCGGTAATCTGAGATCGAAATAACTCAGGAAGTCCGTAAACGATTTTGCCGAGACGTTCGCTGTCGGTGTGAGGTTGCCCATACCACTCTTGGTACGTTGGCGCATCGTCTAGTCGATAGTCTGCACTGAGGTCTATTACTTTGGCACCTGCGTCGAGAAGTGTCGGGACGACTGACGCACTTGCACAATGAGGCAGGCAACAAAAAACAACGTCTGCCCGCTGTGCTATTTCTTGGGGGTTCAGGTCTTCAAGTGGTAGGTCGAGCCGTGAAACCAGACTCGGGTGTACGCTCGATACAGGTGTATTCCCCTCCTGCCGGCTTGTCACCGCCACGATTTCGACGTTGGGGTGCCGGAGGAGATGTTTTATTGATTCAAGCGCCGTATATCCTGTGGCGCCGAGGATAGCAACTTTAATCACGTCAGTGCGGTGCAAAAGGGGACAATAATTTAGGAGGTACAAAGTGGCTCGAGCCACTACAACTCTAGCATAGCAGAGGAACTTAAACGAAGTCGGTTAACTGCCTCATTCGCTTTCACCAGAGTGTGAACCAATCAGTTCGAGGAGCCAGCGGGCGACTGCTGTTTTCGTGCCTTCCTGCTGTCCGATCAGCTTGTGGGAGTGGTCATAGACGGTGACTGCCGTTGTTGAGGTGTCTAATGCTGTTAGATCATTCAACACAATGAGGTCACACTTCTTCGCAGTAATTTTCTTAAGTGCTCTCGCCGGATCACCATCTGGCTCAAGTGCAAAAGCGACCATCCATTGAGAAGGTTTGGCCTGTCTCGCCAATGTCGCGATAATGTCTCGCGTTGGCTTGAGATCCAGTACAAGCCCACGCTGCCTTGGGAGTTTCCCCTTTTCCCGCTGTTTCGGTTCAAAGTCGCATGGTGCTGCTGTGGCGATGACGCCATCAACGCGAGGGAGGAGCGTGAGTGACTTTTTGAGCATGTCGCCAGTCGAGATAACCGAGGTCACTCGGGCTTCCGCTGGATACTGGACGCTTACCGGGCCGCTCACGATGCTTACGGTATTGCCTTTTGCAATGGCCGCCGTTGCGAGTGCGGCAGCCATGCGGCCACTCGAGGCATTCGTCAAAAATCGGACATCATCGATATAAGCGCGAGTAGGGCCGGCTGTAATCAGTATGTGTGCCATTTGCTTTACAACCAATCCAGCTATGATGCGCCTAAGGCAGTCTCGATGGCAGTAGTTATCGTTTCGGGTTCTGCCATGCGGCCAATGCCAGTTTGGCGACATGAGAGCCAGCCTGATGTTGGCTGAATAAAGCCGACGCCATCTTCGGTCAGTTGTGAGACGTTCCGTTGGACGGCAGGCTTCTCCCACATGGCTGCATTCATGGCGGGAGCCATGAGTACTGGGCATTTAGCGCAAAGAAGTAGTGTTGAGAGGAGGTCATCAGCAAGACCAGCTGCTGCTTTAGCCAAAATGTCTGCTGTAGCCGGTGCAACGACGATCAACTCGGCTCGCTCTGCCAATTCAATGTGTGCACCTAAGGGAAAACTTTTCGGGTCAAAACTGCGAGAGGCGACGGGCCTCCCGGTAAGTGCAGCAAAGGTTGCCTCGCCGATAAATTTCCGCGAATTGCGAGTCATAACAACCGAAACACGTGCAGTACGCTGGACGAGTCCGCTGGTTATTGCGGCAACTTTGTACGCCGCAATGCCACCACCGACGGCTATGACTATTTCGCGGTCTGCAAGTGGATTCGACACGACATATTCCATCAACAAGAGAAGTGATCAGAAAGTCCGATGCTTCAGAGGGTACCTAGCAGGCACATCAACGGAAAAGACTCTGATCAAAAACTGGCGTCGAAGTCGATAGGTGCTCCCGCTTCAGGGGATTCACCAGTGATTCGGAGGTTCATTGATGTGTCGAGGAAAATCTTATCTTGCTTAATTTCCTCGATCACAATCTGCATTTTGTCATTGCTGTCAATGTCGACGAGCGGGCGACCGCCAGCATTGAGAGCAACCAGACGTTTCTGGATGAGTGTTGATAGCTTGAAGCGTCCACCAACTTTGTTCACGATTTCTTCTTCACGGAGGTCGTCGATCATATCGAATGCTTTCTGTGAGACTGACTTAACGGTTTAGTTATTTAAGCAGAAGCTGTTTCTGTTGAATCGTTTGAAAAACCAGCTTCAGTGAGGATCGTTTTAATGTTTGCAAGGGCGTCTTCTACCAAATCATTAACGACACGGTGTCGGTAATGCCCGGACTGACGAAGTTCACGGTGAGCAACTTCTAATCTCCGTTGGATTGCCTCTGGGCTTTCAGTACCACGGCCTCGAAGGCGTTCTTCAAGATGTGCTGGATCGGAAGGTTCAACAAAGATTGTTACCGCTTGAGGATACCGTTCCAAAATAGAAAGGGTACCCTCGACGTCAATTTCAAGAATAACCCATTTCCCATGGGTGAGGCGAGGTGTGACCTCATCTTCCAGCGTTCCGTACCAATATTCGCGGCCATATACCTGGCAGCACTCAATAAATCGGGCTGCTTTTTTAGCGGTTTCAAACTCTTCCGGAGACAAAAAATGGTAGTCGACGCCTGGCTTTTCTCCAGTACGCGGCGGCCGTGTAGTTGCAGAAATACTTGGAATGAGTGACGAGAAGTCAGTAAGGAGTCGGCGGAGAAGCGTAGACTTCCCGACGCCGGAAGGGCCAGAGAGAACGACAAGTTGACCTTCAGTTTGACTCATCGTAATGTTTTACCCCACTACGAGTAGGCTTGGAAAGTGGCCCCTCGGCAATGCGGGTATTTCTTGGGCGAGCCTACTCGATGTTGGCGGCTTGTTCGCGGATTCTTTCGACCTGCGACTTCAAGTCAACGACAGCATGGGCGATGGCAACATCAACAGATTTTGACCCGATGGTATTGGCCTCACGGCCAAGTTCCTGAGCCAGAAAGTCAAGACTACGGCCAGGCGCGGTATCATGGAGGAGACTTCGGAATTGCTCAACATGGCTTTCTAACCGCACCAACTCTTCTGAAATGTCAGATCGATCGGCAATGAGGGCAACCTCGCGGATCACGTCGTTGTCGTCCAGGCGAGTCTGGTGTGTTTCCAGAACTTTTGCAACACGGTCTAGAAGGCGTTGTCGGTGTTCAGCAACAACTTCTGGAACACGTTTACGGATTTGCTGCACCAGATCTCCGATTGAAACACAGGCCTGTTCGAGATCAGTAACCAGCGCCGCCCCTTCGGACTGCCGCATGGTATCAAGTTGACTTACTGCTGCTGAAGTTGCAGCAGCGACAACAGGCCATGTT
>JAUWWJ010000261.1 GCA_030616935.1 Planctomycetaceae bacterium | reverse complement strand
TACGGGCCATCAGCGTTAATCAGGAACAGGCGGTCGATCAGCGAACAGCCGCTGGTCATACCCAGAACGGCGACAACAAGCAGGCAGGCGGAAAGATGTCTCATAGCTTCATTATCCCAAGCGTTTTCAACAATCTGGCTCTATACGAGGCAACACACCACGTGCCGCACCAAATAGCCAAAACCATTCGATGTTCTTAGATATCGGTCGAAACGGTTCAACCGATTAAGAAAACCCTGCGGCCTTTCACACTTTTGGCAAAAACCGTGTTTTTGGCGAATATTTGAGCACTGAAACGCTCGCGCACCTGCTCTATCATACTGACACGAATGGACTACTTATGGCAGTTAGACGTCAGCAAAACTGCTCAGAATCAAGGAGATATTCTGGCCGCCAAACCCGAAACTATTCGAAAGCACTCGTTTACAGGGCGCCTCACGGGCAACGTTCGGAACGTAGTCTAAATCACAATCTGGATCAGGACTGTCGTAGTTCGTGGTTGGCGGAAGAACACCGTCTCGGATGGCTAGTAGAGAGACAATAGCTTCTGTTGCTCCAGCGGCGGCAATTAGGTGCCCCATCATACTTTTCGTACTCGACACGGGAATTTTATACGCCCGCTCCCCAAATACATTTTTAATTGCTAATGATTCAACCCGATCATTGACGCTGGTACTTGTGCCATGGGCATTGACGTAATCAATGTCACCCAAGCCAAGCCCTGCATCTTCTAAAGCCATTCGAATACAACTCGATGCACCCCGTCCTTCGGGATGCGTGTCAGTGATACGGTAGGCATCTGCCGTCGAGCCATAGCCAACAACCTCACCGTAGATCTCTGCGCCGCGTGCCCTCGCGTGCTCAAGTTCTTCCAGTACAACCATCGCTGCACCTTCTCCGAGAACAAACCCGTCACGTTCGTTATCAAATGGTCGTGATGCCTTCGTTGGATCATCATTACGAGTCGACAACGCTGTCAAAAGATTAAATCCCGTGACCCCAAACGGATGGATCATACTGTGCGTCCCGCCCGAGAGCATCACATCAGCATCTCCGCGACGAACAAGTTCGGTTGCCTCACCAATTGCCTGACTTGAAGCAGCACATGCCGTAAGACAATTCAGGTTCGGACCTTGCGCATTAAACAACGCTGCCAAATGCCCTGCTGGCATATTTGGCTCCTGCTCTACTTCTGTGAGTGGATGAAGAGTCTCGAGACCAAGTTTTGTGAATTTGGCGACGTCGAGGGTATCGCCCTCAATAGAGACCATCATCATCTTTGTGAAGGAGTCAAAATCCTGCTGCCCCTCACCACTCCCAAGATAGATACCAAGTCGTTCCGGTGCTGAGGAGAGTCCTTGAGGGAGACCCGCATTCTTCATCGCCTGTGACGCCGCACCAACAGCAAATTTTGTATGCCGGCCACAGTGCCGCCAACGATCTTCTGTCTGACCTTCATCGCATACGGACCAGTTCTTCACCTCAGCCGCGATTTTGGTTGGAAACCGTGTTGCATCAAACACTGTGGTAGAAGCAACACCAGAACGCCCCTCCTTCAGGTTTCCCCAAAGTTCTTCGACTGTCACGCCCAAAGGCGTCACACATCCCATTCCAGTGATTACAACTCGTCGTCGACCAGCCACCATTACAGCTCCTCCATGCTTTCAGATTCCGGAAAGACGTTCCAGCCTAATGCCAGAACCTGATGGCTACTACAATAACGACATCAGGCTCGCAGGCCTACCAGTCAGGTCTTGAGAGTGGATTTCCGGCCTCATCTTGGCCAATATCGTAGATGTGCATGTGATCGAGCCATTTGAGCAACTCCTCTGGCTCAAACAGTTTAGGAACACCTTCACCAGGCTCAAGATGTGCAAAAAACAATTCTGCTTTACCCTGAGGCCGCTCCTCGCCCTTTTCATCAACGATAACACTTTCCACACTAGCGAGAGAGCCTGTCGGCTTGAGTTCATCAATTACCGCGCGAAAAAGAATTGAGTCACCCGGAACAGCGTCATATTGAAACTCTGCCTTGGCAACCTTTGCAAGAACAACTCGTCGGTTGAATTCCAAGGCGTCTGCAATAAGCAGACCGGCCGTTTGTGCCATTCCCTCGACGATCAAAGAGTTTGGCATCAGGGCAGCACCCGGAAAATGATCATGAAGATGTTCCTCTGCAAGAGAAACGTTCTTCACGGCTGTCGCCTGTTTACCACGAACAAATTCATTGAAACGATCGATCCAGAACCAACGCATAGCGCAGTTTTACTCCGTTTAGCATACAGCGAGACAAACTTCGGCTCAAAACACTACGAGCATCGCACGTCGAATTAACCGCCAAGTTTACTCTGAACGTAGCGAACCATGTCCTCGACAGTAAGAATATTTGGGAAATTCTGAACACTCGGGTTCGCTTCAAATTTTGCCAGATCAACAAAGGGCATTCGCTCCTTGAGAGCTGCAATGCCAGCATCATTTAACTTGCCGTCAACGACAAAGTCCGTGCTGGACAAAACATCTTCTGGAAACAGTTCGCTTCTTGGAATCTTGATACTGAAAGCCTTCTCTAATCGGAAGACGATATCAAGGAAATCGATTGACTCTGCGCCAAGATCATCGACCATTGTCGCTTCTGGAGTCACTTCATCATCATCTACCCCCAAGGCATCAACCAGGGCAGCCTGTACTTTTTCAAAAATTTCATCTCGAGACGGCATCGACATCACACCTTTACGTAAGATTGGAAAACTCGTTCGCCATCGTAGGTTGTAATCTCGACCATCTTAGATGGAAAGCCGAGTAATTGCATTCTTCGCTGGAAAAAGCGGCACAATCAGCAGATTCAGCACTTTGAACAGGCAATCTACGCAAAAACGAGCGATTGTAGGCTTCTCTGGATTCCTCCAAAGTCTCAGGCTTTCGCCTTACGCAACGCCTGACGGAGAGGTCATTTCTGGCGAGATACCATAGACCGTCTGTCCTGCCCCGGAGGGACCGCGCTTCCCTGGATGCAGAACTGTCCATAATCGTCGCATTTCTGAACGTACCCGGACATCCATTGCATCACCATAAGGACGCTTATCGGCGAGGTTGTAGCGTTCAAGCTCTAACCGAGCTGTCAAACTTGTCCGGTCACCGACCATCCCGCTTGCTTTCACTTTTGTACGATGAGAATCCTGAGACAGTACCTCCGCGTGGACAGTCAGTACTTTTCCAGGTTCTATAAAGTCACCGTATTTTACATTGCGGGCAGTTCGCAGGACAACGATGCTGTTTGCAAAATCCTCGCCCAGACGGATCGTCCAAGCAGCCGCCTGAGTCATCGCTTCCAACATGAAAACACCCGGAAGAACAGGAAACCTCGGGAAATGATCCGCGAGATACTCCTCCGACAAAGATACCGCCTTCACTGCGGTAATACTCTTCCCAGGAACAACCTCGACAATTCGATCAAGAAGCGTGAATCGCATAGCCCTACCATTTCCGGAAACTGATCAATATCTCATTTAATAACCAAAAAATCACACCAGATAACCTTTGGGGAAGTATAAAGTTTGTTGTGAGAGACACAACGCAGAAACCCCGCAATAGGCTTAAATCTGACCAGAATTGAACTCCTCCGGACGACAAGACTCGCGCAACCCGTAAGGTCCAGTCAAAAACTCTCGGGCCGGACTCGACAAATATGCATGACAAGGGCCTCAAAGCCAATGCTTTTTCTGCTCGGGGTTAGCAGACTTTTGGCCCTGCTACAAGTGACCGGTACAACGCTGACTCTGTCATGCTTTGCCTTCATGGCATTTTCGTGATGTGTACTGCCGGTAACGTTCCAAAACTACATTCGAAAACACTTTTTAACCACTCTTCTCGAATCCTTGCCATGCCTCTTCTACT
>JAUWWJ010000241.1 GCA_030616935.1 Planctomycetaceae bacterium | reverse complement strand
CACCCACTGATCTGGTGGCTGCAGAGAAGGGTGCGAAAAAAGTCCAGATTGGCCTATGGGAAGCACCCGATCCCGTTCGGCCGGCTACCTGGCGGGCCACCCACCCCCGGCAATAACACAATTCACGACGACTTATGCAGGCAATCGAGGGTCGACTTGAGTTCTTTTTTGTCGTCATCCGATAACCTAATGCGAGTCAAACAATGCAGAATAAATCGGATGTTGTCATTACTGGTGTCGGAGTCATCAGCCCCATAGGAATTGGCGCTGATGCTTTCTGGCATGCGCTCCTCGAAGGTGAGAATGGAATACGACCTATCGATCTTTTTGATGCACATGGTCTTACCGTTCGCTTTGGTGGACAGGTTCCTAGTTTCGACCCCAAACTCTATGTGCGGCCCCGCAAAAGTTTGAAGGTCATGAGTCGGGATATCCAATTTGGTTTTGCTGCAGCAGACCTCGCCATGGCCGATGCTGGCGTAGCAAGTGAACATCTTGATCCAGAGCGATTCGGAGTCGTCTTTGGGAATGACATGATCTATGCAGATCTTGATGATCTTGAAACGACCTATCGCCGTGCCAAAACTCCAGCTGATACATTTTCTTATGACCAGTGGGCTGAAGCGATACAAGAGGAATTACAACCACTCTGGCTACTCAAGCACCTACCGAATATGACGGCTTCGCATATCGCTATTGCACAAGATGCTCGCGGCCCAAATAACACGATTGTCCTGGGGGATGTTTCAAGTTTACTGGCTGTATCTGAAGCAGCGACTGTCATACAGCGCGGCTGGGCTGACGTCATGCTTGCCGGTGGTACTGGAAGCCGATTGCATCCAACAGCACTGGTAGCACGAGGAAATGCGTCACTCTCGAAACGGAGCGAGGACTTTGAATCAGCATGTCGGCCCTTTGACCTTCATCGAGATGGGCTTGTCAATGGAGAGGGTGCTGCTGTTCTTGTTCTCGAATCACGAGAGCACGCTGAGAAGCGAGATGCACATATTCGTAGTCGAATTCTTGCAACAGCTGCATGCTGTGAACCGAGAAAGCAAGAGAGTCTTCCAACGGGACGCGGCGTTGAAATGGCGTTACGGACAGTGCTCAAACAAGCCGGGCTTGATACCAAGACACTTGGTCACATTAACGCGCATGGTCTTAGCACCGGACCTATGGATACTGCTGAAGCGCAAGCTATTGCCGCTGTCGTTGGTGATACGCCTGTGACGGCACCAAAGGGGAACTTCGGCCATGCAGGTGCCGGCAGTGGCCTTCTTGAATTAGCAGCCAGCGTGCTTGCAGTTGAATCTGGGACGATTCCTCCTACACGCAACTATGAGACTCCTGACCCGGCATGCCCCATCAACGTCATCCATGAAAACCCGATGACCGGGCGGCCAAATACAGCGATCGCCATCAATTTCAGCACGATGGGGCAAGCTTCCGCGGTGGCAATTACTGCCGACTGATTCATTGCCTTTTCTGCTGGTTCGAGTTCTAAGCAGACGCCGACGGATCTGCCATCCTGATCCTTTTTGTTGCATCCGTATCAACCGTCATAACCGTCAATCTGCAGTCTGAATTGAATCATGAAATAAGTCGGGTCGATCTCACTTAATGCAAGGACCCCACTCCCCACCACTCGTGGAACAATTCCTGTGAGACGTCACACAATATTACTCGTTGGTCTTATCGTATTCTTTATTGGCATCCAACTTCGGATGGTTGAATCTTTTACGTTAAGTGACTTTTCAAGCCAGGTGGTAGCAGCTCAGATCACTCCTGAGGAAACAATCACTCCAAATGCCTGGCAGGGTACCGCAAGCCGAAAGGTTGTCTCTCCGCCTAGATGGCTTGGACTTGCCCTCATGTCAGTGGGTGCCGTCTTGACACTTCGAAGCATGAAACCACCAAAACTCGGCTTTGGTGGTTAATTCCAAAATAGTGCTCACGAATCCTCACACAAAACTCATCTGTTTTTGTGCTGCTTCTCTACGCAAGGATTTGTAGAGTGTGGATGAATTGGCTTCTTGATAGAGCCAGAATCAGCAAGCATAAAGGAGCCGCGTCTCATGCGAGTTCGTTCCTTGTTTCTCTCTGATCTCCACCTTGGTTGCAGGTTTAGCCGCGTCGATGAACTCTTTGCCTTTCTCGGTCGAGTTGAGCCTGACCGACTATACCTTGTTGGTGACATTGTAGACGGCTGGAAAATGAAGCGTTCATTTTTCTGGAGTGACTCCTCGAGTTTTGTCGTACGAAGAATCTTGGGCATGCTTAAGCGTGGCACCAAGGTCTTTTACACTACCGGGAACCATGATGAATTCCTCCGCTCTTTTTCACCACAGACACTCGGAGGGGTCGAATTAGCTGACATGTTTATTCATGAAACGGTCGACGGTCGACATCTCCTTGTTATTCATGGTGATTTTTTTGACCACCTCACAAAACATGCTGCCTGGGTTTATCACCTTGGCGATCGTGCGTACACAGCTGCACTTCACCTCAATAAATGGATGAATCTTGCAAGGCGGTCTCTTGGGTACCCCTATTGGTCTCTTAGTTCCTTACTCAAAACAAGAGTAAAGCACGCTGTCAACTTTATAAATGACTTTGAACTTTTCGTCGCCCGTTATACAAAAAAGAAAAATTGTAGTGGTGTCATATGCGGCCATATTCACGTTCCAATTATTCGTAAAATTGATGGCATTGACTACTACAATTGTGGTGACTGGATGGAACACTGTACAGCATTGGTTGAACACCTTGATGGGCGAATTGAACTCGTCGACCATACGTGGCTTGAAGGACTATCTGAACCAAACAGTGCAGAAGCTGAACAAACAAGTGATACAGGAATTGCAGCACAGATAACCCATGATATCCAAAGCATATCGAAACCACGGGTTGCATAGTGATGTTTCTTGAACAGTATCCGCTCAAATGCAATAACGGCGAATCGATCACTGTGAAACGTTAGGGCGTCATTTCACAATCTGCATCTTGGCCAACTGCTTCACCAATTTTGTCCACGGGATGCAGAAAAAGATACTTCCATACTGCTTCGTGACGAAACGCACCTTCTTCATTTTTAAAAGCACTCTGTTTTGGAACAACGCCGGAATGAGCCTGTCGCACATTCCCTTTGAGGTCACAGTCTGTGATGAGTCGTCGAGTATTTTCATACGGTGGAGAGGACTTTTCGACATTGACGACATCATCACACTGATTCATTTTGAGTAATTGCCAGGATCGACAGTAATGATCTTCCTGCCATCCTTTATCAAGCACATGAGTAAAACCGAAAAAGCGCTGTGGCGGTGTAGCAGAGCGACCGCCCTGCCAGGCTTCTGTGTTGTCACGAGGTCCACAAAACATCACAACACGATCTACCGGCTGATGCATTGAAAATCGGGCTGCAGTCGTTGATCCGTGAGAACTCCCTGCCATGATTACCTTTTCCCATCGTAAATCACGATTGTCGTTTGTGAGGAATTGTCCCCACCTTCCCTGCGGATTTTCTTTTTGGAGCCACCGGAGAAACTGCCGTGCCCGTTCCTTCATTCCATCAGGCTTGGGAATACTGACAAGGGGGCTATAGTCCTCGCCAGTTGCTGCCTCAAGTCGGATTGGACCAAGGACACCCCCCGCATCACGAACGTCAGGAGGCACCGTTCCAAACCAGCGGTTCGCGTAATGAACTTGAATCCCATGAAGACCATATCCTGCAAGTCTGTCAAAAAGTTCTGGGCTATATGCCATCAACCAGATAACGAGCCGACGCTTTGAGGGCACGCGGGTATCAACAATGGCATGCTCTATATCAGTAGGCTTCCCAGTCTTCGGGTCTGAGAAAACAAAGCCTAATTCTGGATGCTCCTGTGCAGCCGTATCGATCTCACTTGCTCGCTTAGCAAGTTCGTACCGTTGACCAGCTTCAACCGTTGCGACAGTCCACAGGGCTACAAAAAGAAACAACTCAACAAGTAACCTGGGTTTATACATCTGACATTCCCTTCAGTATCTTGTTGTCACCTATATGACGGTTACAAAAATTAATCTTCACATACATTTTATCTGATACCCTTCACCGCACGGCATGGTTGCCAT
>JAUWWJ010000123.1 GCA_030616935.1 Planctomycetaceae bacterium | reverse complement strand
GAAGCTGCCTGAACCACGACACAACAACTTCAATGTCCTGAGACACTGGCCCAAGATACGAATCAGGCCGGACAACAACGATCGTTCCATCATCAACTGCTAATGATGCAGCAAAGGCCTTCGCCTCTTCAGCAATACTTCCATCTGGCGTTGCTGCATCAACAAGAACAACATCTGGGTCTGCAGCATGGATGACTCGCTCCCACATCGTATCGCTCATTGAACCGTGACCAAGCCGTAGGATGGTAAACCCTGTCCCTGTAAAAAGATCGTAGATTGATGAACCATCCTCACCCCATGAAACATCCGGGCAACGTCGTCCGATCCAATGGTCTGATCTTGAGTGAGCAAGTGGTCCGCCACAATATTCCACATCAACCTCAGAGAGTCGATTGACTGCCTCCTTGCGTATTGGTGGCAGCCCAATGATATATGGCAACACCCAACGACGAAAAAACCCAATGAGTGGATTCTGATTCATCATGACACGAAGCATCCTGCCAGAACCTTCAACAACCGCAGCACCAACAGGATGACGCTCGTCTTGATATGTATTGAGCAATAAATTTGTTGTTTGTTTCTTGATAACCATGGCAAGTTTCCAGGAAAGATTGACTGCGTCCTGAATACTTGTGTTCATGCCCTGCCCACCTGCTGGACTATGAATATGTGCTGCATCACCGGCAAGAATGACTCGCCCGTGGCAATAGTGGTCGACCTGTCTCTCATTGATACGGAATTCTGAAAGCCACCGAGCTTTTTCTACCGTCCAATCAAGACCTGATCGTGAACGAAGAATGCGAAGCATATCCTCACATGCTGGATCGACTCGCGGCGTCTCAGAATCAATTGGACCAGCGTCAGCGATAACCCGCCAGACGCTATTTCCATATGGAAAAAGTCCAAGCAAGCCCGCATTCGAAAGAAACATTCGTATACGGTCCTCTGGACCACTGTTTACCAACTCCAGATCAGCCAGTAGCCATCGCCGATCAATGGAAACACCAGGGAATTGCACACCAAGACATTTCCGTACAGTCGAGCGTGCACCATCAGCACCAACAACCCATTCAAACCGTGAACGATCACCATGAGAAAATTGCACATCAACATGCTCCTCACATGATGAAATATCCTTGACTGCTACTCCCCATTCCACTTGCACACCAAGACTCTCAAGTGCTTCATTGAGGACTGCCTCTGTTCTATTTTGAGGAATCAAGAGACCGTGTGGAAATCGTCCAGCATCAACATCAAAGTCAATTTCTTGAAGAACACTACCGTTGGCCTCAAACTGGATTCCGTGCACCGGTCTTCCGTGGGCAGTAAATCGCTCGACAGGAACAGATGGATGGAGAACCTCGAGTGATCGACGCCAGAGCACAGCTGCCTTCGATAAGTGTGAGGGCTCGGGTGCCGTATCAACAATACGAACATCGATACCACGACGTGCAAGTTCCAGAGCAGACACCAGACCAGTCGGCCCGGCTCCACACACAAGCACACTCCGAGATATCTCCATACAAACCTCTGCAAATAAATGCCAGCTATGCAACAGGAACTATCCTATCCGACGGGCACAAAATAGAGACATGTGGTTCATGCAATCAAAAAAGTTCTTTTGGAAACAAGTGAGAGTTGACGAAATATGCTTTGAAGCATGAAATAAGAGCCCACAATACAAAAGGTCGTTCTGACAAAAATACAGCTGGAACTTGAGGAGTGCACCATGAAAGCAACTCGACGTTTATTTTTACAGGCCGGTGCCGCTCTCGCTGCTGCTGGAACAACCCCGTATCGTGTGCAAGCAGAAAACAAACCGCATGTGTGGCAAAACGGCCATAGCCCATGGCCCATGTGCCTTGACACCGCAACACTTGCGAAGGAATTACCACTCGAAAAAAAAGTTGACGTTGTTGCAGGTTCTTCTTTTGACGCAATTGAACCGTGGGATCGTGAATTAACGGCATTCGAACAAGCAGGTGGATCGCTCAAAGATCTTGGCAAGAGCATTCGTGACAGAGGCTTGTTTGTTCCGAGTGTCATTGGTCTATGGGGAAGCCTCGGAAACACGAAGGAAGATTTTGAATCCCGGCTGGAAGAACAGCACACCAGACTCCGTATGATTCGTGATATTGGTTCCGAGCATGTTCAGATCATTCCCGATTTACAAAAACGAGAAACTTTTACAAAGGAGATCGGCGCCTGGTGCTATCGACGCATTAGTGAAATCGCACTCAATGACTATGGCCTCAAAACGGGCATCATCTTTCTCAATGCTGTGCCCCAACTCAAAACAATGTCTGATGCCGTTGATGTCGGCATGATGTCAGGCTGGCCCGACGCGAAGGTAATTCCTGACACCTATCACAATTTTCATGGTGGCACTGAACCGAATGCTTTGCGGATGCTGAACCCAGATGCCATCGCGATCTTCCAGTTCGCGGACTCCCCAAAGGGGCTTGATCGCCAAGACACGTGGTGTGACCCACAGCGTGTACTTCCTGGCGATGGTGTCCTTCCATTGGTTGAACAACTAAAAATTCTTTACGAAATTGGGTACACCGGATGTGTTTCACTCGAGCTGTACAACCCGACATACCGTCAACGAGAACCACAGGAGTTTCTCAAGGAAGCACATACAAAAACGCTTGCCGTTATCGAACAAGCAGTGCCTTCCGCCTGACAGCCATCAGCCTTGGGTTTTTCGTATTGATATGATGCATCGCGATTCCTGACTGAATCGTTGGGATTATGCTTCTTTACCCCGGAAACCGATGCTCCCCTTTCTTTGCGGCCTCATAGACTTCGCGAGTATCCATCGCTGCACCGGGATCTCCCTGTGACTGCATCCACGCCTGCAAGGCTGACTGGAGATGGTTCATGGTTTCTTCGTACTCTGGCTGCCCAGCAAGATTCTTCAATTCATAGGGATCTGCTGCTGAGTTATAGAGAGCCACAGCCGGACGTGTTGTAAATCGATTGATCAGACGATACGTCCGATCATCCTGCCAGCAATCTCTCATCCATGTTGACCAATATTTCCTTTCGATTTGATCGCGGTCTGTCATTCCCATGAGATGCTTCTCAACATACGCATTTTGAGGCATCAAATTCAGTACGAATCGATACGTACCGTCACTGATCGATCGAATCGGATACGGAGGTCCCTCTGGATAATTATTATGCAAACCATACGCATACTTTCGCTTTGACGGCGCACGGTCTATAAGGCTCGGAAGAAAACTGATGCCGTCACACTTGTCCTGAATGCTTGCTTCACTTTCACCATTTACATCGAGCAACGTCGGAACGACATCAGCGTACTGCACAAGGGCATCTGTCCGTCCGGGCTCGATCATGTCCGGCCAGGAAGCAATCAATGCTGTATGAACACCGGTGTTCCAGTTGGTCCATTTATTTCCTGGAAATTGTGAACCCTGCTCCGATGTGAAAAGAACTAATGTTTCTTCACGTTTGCCAGAAGCATCAAGAACACCAAGAATGTCGCCAACCTGACTATCCATATACGTTATCTCGGCCAAATATTTTGAGAAACAGGTACGAGTCTCAGGCGTATCAGCAATATTTCCAGGAAGCGTAATTTCTTTCGGTGGATACGCAGAGGCATCTCCCATGACCCAGGGCACATGCGGATCCACAAGAGCAACCACCAAACAAAACGGACTGTCAGAATCCCTGCTCATGAACTCCTTTATTCCGTCAAGACTATGCGGCTTCGTTGGATTTTTTACACAACTTTTTTCAAAACCATCGACCATTTCAAAAGGAAAGACAGTCTTTGGTTTGACATGTATCTTGCCGCTTATTCCAACCCGATATCCATGGGGCTTTAAATAGTGTGGAAGGCTACGTACGCCGGTACGACTCGAGGAGTGGTTGTATGCACTTCCATTGGCAACTGGATATTTCCCCGTAAACAATTCTGACCGACATGGCTGGCACATCGCCTCACAGAGATATGCCTGCTCGAATACAAGCCCACCCGATGCCAATCGTTCAATATATGGCGTCTTCGCATTCACCCCGCCATAAAGAGGTAGATCGTTATATGTGCAGTCATCAGCCATGATGATCAACACATTTGGACTCTTTTGTTGATCGGCAAAAAGCCCGAAACCACTCAGAGAAATAACGGTGATAAGAACTGTTTTAAGAATTGATTGCATCAGAAGCCCTCCAGTAATGCATCATCTTACGCCAGAGCGATTCAGATGCCACAATGGAAATTGGTAGAAAATCTGCCAAACCTTCCGGACCTTTCATTATGAGCATAAACACTACACATTTCTTCTGTGGACTCCTACTTTTTACATGTGCAATCAGTAACGAGTGCGCTGCAGAACAACCTACACCCATGAAGCCTGAAAACCTCTTTGAAGAACACGCGGTCTCTGTCCAGGAAGATGGTGAAGATATTTCTTTTCGCTATCGCCTCTTGAGACCTGAAACTTCTGACTCCAACAAGAAATTTCCACTTGTCATATTTTTTCATGGTGCCGGCGAGCGCGGGTCAAACAATACTGATCAGCTCAAATATTTTCCGACTTGGATGACAAGTGAGGCCCTCCGTAAGAAATATCCTTGCTTTATTCTGGCTCCACAATGCCGAGAAGGATATCGATGGTCAGCGGTGGATATGACAACTGACATGCAAGCAGCTTTGAAAGCATTGGATCAGGTGGTTGAAACCGCAGCGATTGATGCAGATCAAATTCTTGTCACTGGCCTTTCAATGGGTGGTGCCGCCACGTGGGAAGTTGCCATGCGACTCCCTGAGAGAATTGCTGCAGCCGTTCCAGTCTGTGGGAAAAGTGAAGAGCAATATGCAGAACTCGCAAAGGATGTACCTCTTTGGGTGGTTCATGGAGATGCTGATAAAGTGATTTCTGTGGACTGTTCACGTTCAATGGTTGCTGCTGTGAAGGAAGCCGGAGGAAATCCAAAATACACAGAACTCCCCGGCGTTGGCCACGATTCCTGGACTGCCGCATATCATGACGAAGAATTACTTGACTGGTTTTTCAAGCAACACCGTTAGAGAACTCGGACTATCCAAAAGAGCACTTCGTGTCCTACACCCGGTTCTGTTGAACGGACTGAATCAGACCGTCCCGAAGCGTAATCACTGTTTTGGCTCGCTCTGCAATGTCAGGTTCGTGAGTCACCATGACAATTGTTCGGCCAGTATTGTTCAACACATCAAGAAGATCCATGATTTCATTCGATGTCGCTGTATCGAGATTTCCAGTTGGTTCATCAGCAAGAATGACATGAGGGTTATTCACTAACGCTCGAGCAATCGCCACTCGCTGCTGCTGGCCACCAGAAAGCTGACTAGGCCTGTGATCAAGACGGCCGGCAAGTCCCACAAGTGTTGCCAACTTTGTACTGAGTTCACGGCCATCAGGACGAACAGGCAACTGGTACGACAGCGGAACCATGATGTTTTCGACTACGCTGAGTTGCTGAATCAAATTGTATGACTGAAAAACAAATCCAAGATAGCGACCACGGACTCGTGACAGATCTTCGTCACTCAATGTCGCAACGTCGTGACCACCAAGCAAATAGTGGCCAGTAGTTGGCCTATCGAGGCAGCCGAGTAGGTTTAAGAGTGTACTTTTCCCTGATCCAGAACTTCCCATGATCGCAACAAAATCACCCTGTTT
>JAUWWJ010000252.1 GCA_030616935.1 Planctomycetaceae bacterium | reverse complement strand
CGTTGAGGAGCTGCTTACCGCAATAGGAGACAATGCTGCGAGGGAAGATGCCACGCTATTTAATGGAGCCACAAATTTCCTGAGCGGGAAGCTTGCTGATGGAGGTTTGCAGGCAACGGCGAAAACTGCTCAAATTTTTTTAGGGCTCCAGGTTCAATGCACGCAATGTCATAATCATCCGTTTAATAGCGGAGTGAAACAGAATCAGTTTTGGGAGTTGAATGCGTTTTTCAGGCAGGTCCGAGCTTTGCGGCGGTTTGACGGAGGGCGTCGCGTTGCATGGATCGAACTTGTTGATGAAGACTTTGCTGGTCAGGGAGGTGATCCAGATGAAGCAGAGATTTTCTATGAACTGAGAAACGGTTTGGTCAAAGTTGCATATCCTGTTTTTGTTGATGGAACTGAGATCTCACGAAGTGGGCTGTTGCCCGGTCTACTCGAAGACGGAACGACGTATGGCGTGAATCGTCGCAGGGAATTGGCTTCTTTGATTCGGTCAAATCCATTGTTTCCCAAAGCTATTGTGAATCGTGTCTGGGCCTATTTTCTTGGTTATGGATTTACCACACCAATAGATGATTTTGGTGCCCATAATCCACCAACGCATCCTGCCTTACTCGAAGGGCTGGCTCAACGGTTCGCTGAATACAGTTATGATCTGAAGTCACTGATGCGTTGGATTGTCTTGTCAAAACCGTATAGCCTAACCAGTCGCATGAAGGCAGAAAGTACGGCGGATGCACCGGACTCTGGTGAGCAGCCGCACTTCAGTCGTTTTTATGTCAGGCAAATGCAGCCAGAGCAACTCTATGATTCTTTGCTTGTGGCTACCAAAGCAGATCGTAGCGAGGCTGCAGGCCGTCAAGATCGCTGGTTGTCGCAGTTTGTAATTGCGTTTGGTACAGATGAGGGTGATTCGAGCACGACATTTAACGGAACAATTCCTCAGATACTGATGATGTTCAATGGTGATCTGATTCAGGCAGCTACGTCATTCAATCAAGACGGATTTCTTGACCAAATAGTGCTGGCAAATCGAACAAATCGAGACAAGATTAATGCCCTTTATGTGGCAGCTCTTGCAAGATGGCCGTCGTCAAGCGAACTGCGGTATGCAAATCACTTGCTCCTTGCTCGCAAGGGACAGGTCAAAGAGGCGTTGCAAGACGTATGGTGGGCACTGCTGAACTCGAATGAGTTTATTTTAAATCACTAGCGAGGACGGTGTTATATGGATAGGACAAGTTATCGATCTGTACCATGTGGGAAGAGAAGTCGTAGGAATTTTCTTTCACATCTTGGCGGATTGGCAGCATTGTCGACTCCCTTTGCATCATTTACGAATTCGTTGCTTGCCAATGCCGAGGAGCTCAAAAAACAGCACAAGTCTGCGATTCTCCTGTGGATGGGTGGAGGTCCAAGCACGATGGACATCTGGGATCTCAAGCCAGGTCAAGCAACAGGCGGACCATTTCAGCAGATTGCAACATCTGCTGACGGCATAGCGATCAGCGAACACATGCCAATGATGGCCAAGCAAATGCACCATCTTGCAATCGTTCGTTCGATGAGTACGCGTGAGGCTGATCACCAAAGAGGGCGTTACTACATGCATACCGGGTTTGTCCCAAATCCGAATGTAGAGCATCCTGGGTACGGGTCACTGATTGCTCATGAATTAGCGACGGCAGTCCCATCACTTGAAATCCCACCCTTCGTTTCAGTTGGTGGTGGCAGTGTTGGCCCTGGCTTTCTTGGTACATCGTGGGCGCCATTTGTTGTCAGCTCTCAAGGAGACGTGAAGAACCTCGAGTCACCAGTGTCTGAAGAGCGGCTGCTAAGTAGGCTTCAGATGCTTGCGGCCATTGAGGATCGATTTATTCAGGAAAGACGAGGCCAGTTACCAAAAGATCATCGAGAAATTATCGGTAAGTCGGTCCAGCTCATGTCAAGCAGCCAGCTTGCGGCATTCAAAGTTTCAGAAGAGCCAGCATCTGTGCAGGAGAGATACGGAGAGACAAATTTTGGACGGGGGTGTTTGATGGCCCGGCGGCTGGTGGAAGTTGGTGTGCCTTTCGTTGAAGTCAATCTTGGTGGTTGGGATAATCACAGTAACATTTTTGGGACGCTGGCTGATCAAAGATTGCCAAATCTTGATAGAGCCATGAGTGCACTAATCGCTGATCTTGCTGATCGAGGTATTTTGGATACGACGGCTGTAATTTGGATGGGTGAATTCGGAAGAACGCCCACAATAAATGGAAATGGTGGCCGTGATCATTGGGCCCGAAGTTGGAGTGCTGTTGTTGGTGGGGCAGGGTTTAATCGCGGTGTTGTAGTTGGGGAAACAAGTGCTGATGGGCGGGAAGTTGTCAGTGAACCTTATTCATCTCAGGACTTGATGACGAGCGTTCTAAAATCACTCGACATTTCGCTTGAGACAACATTTCGTGCAAAAAACGGTCGACCAATGAAAATTGCAAATGGCGGCCAGATTATTCCAGGTCTCTTTAGCTAGAAAAGTGGAAAACCTCCTGAAATGAGACCACGAAGTGGCTCGAGATCCTAGGCAGGCTAAACTTGTCGCGCAGGACTCGTTTTTCTGGAACTCTGTGAGGAAGCCATGGCTGTTGATCTCGAACGTGAGAATTGGTCTGTTGCCGACTCTACAGATCTCTACGAGGTTGCACGTTGGGGTAATGGTTATTTCTCGATTGCCGATAACGGCAATCTACTTGTTCATCCAGATAGAAACCCCAAGCGGCACGTTGATCTCAAAGAACTTATCGATCGACTTCAAGTGCGAGGCATTGATCTCCCAATTCTGCTGCGATTTGGGGAAATTCTGCAGCATAGGCTTCAAGAAATTCATCAAGCCTTTTCCTCTTCAATGAAAGAAAGTAGCTACCAAGGTAACTACTGTTGTATCTATCCTATTAAGGTAAACCAGCAGCGACAGGTCGTCGAAGAGGTCTTGCGATTTGGTCGTCCCTATCAATTCGGGCTCGAGGCAGGTAGTAAGCCGGAGTTGCTTGCGGTTGTCGCGTTGGCAGACAACGAGACTCCAATCATCTGCAATGGCTTTAAAGACGCAGAGTTCATCGAGATGGTTATGCTTGCACAAAAAATTGGCCGGAACATCATTCCTGTAGTGGAGAGGTTCTCTGAACTTCCGCAGCTCTTGGATTGTGCGGAAAGAATTGGTGTCCGGCCAAATATTGGGATGCGAATGAAGTTGGCGACCAGAGGAAGTGGTCGATGGCATGCATCGGCTGGTTTTCGGAGCAAATTTGGATTAAGTGTCTCTGAACTCATGAAGGGAGTCGATCTCTTGGCTGGCCGTGATATGAGTGACTGTTTCCAGTTGTTACATTTCCATCAAGGCAGCCAAATAACAAATATACGACACATCAAAGCAGCGCTGAATGAATCAGCTCGCGTGTATGTAGAGCTTGTAAAACGTGGCGCCGGCTTAAAGTTTCTCGATGTCGGTGGCGGCTTAGGCGTTGATTACGACGGATCGCAAACAAATTTTGAGTCGAGCGTAAACTACAGTCTTCAAGAGTACGCAAACGACGTTGTCTCTCATGTTCAGAATGTTTGTGATGATGCAGGTGTTGAGCATCCAACCATAATGTCGGAAAGTGGTCGGGCCGTGGTTGCATACCATAGCATGCTGGTATTCAGCGTTCTGGGGGTTTCAGAACAAGCGAGTCACCAAAACATTGGCCAGCCATCGCCGAATGTAGAACAGCCAGTTCAGGATCTGCTTGAGACTTTTGAAGGTCTTAGTGTCAGGAATTTGCTTGAGTCGTATCATGATGCACAGCAGTCGCTTGATACTGCGATGAATTTGTTTGCGAGTGGCTATCTGCCACTCGATCAGCGAGCACTCGTAGAGCAGGTGTATTGGTCGATTTGTCAAAGAATTAACAAGCTTTCGAAACAGCTCGAATACATTCCGGAAGAAATCGAGGCAATCTCACCGAGTCTTT
>JAUWWJ010000088.1 GCA_030616935.1 Planctomycetaceae bacterium | reverse complement strand
TTTGAAACGTGTCGTGAACTACTGAAGAAGCTTGCCGATGGTTTTGATGGCTGGGACCGATGGTATTTGGAAGCCTTGGGAACAGCATGTGAAGGAAAAGAACAAGAAGCATATGAGCTTCTTGTGAGTCATTCGGCAGATCCGCTTGTATGGGATCACCGTCTCTCGGGAATAGCGTGGCGACTGCACCCCGATGTTGCAGTTGGTTCACTCAAAACACGAGCCATGGCTAAAACATTACCACTCGGCGATCGAAAAAAAATGATCGATGCCATTGCCTTCAATTCAAGCTTTCAAGCAGCCTCAGCAATGCTGAATATTGCCAAAAATGGACCAAAGGACATCCGTGGATACGCCGCTTGGTGGGGACAGCATCGCCTGCAAAATGATTGGAAAGACATACGGCTAAGCGAGATATTTCCAAAACCGCCACAGATTAAAAAGATTGAACAAAGCACGAGGCTCGACACATCTTTTCTTCCGCCGGGGCAACCTGTCTATACAAGTAACGGGAAAGCAACAATAAATATTGATATCCGTGGCGCAAAGCGCCTTTATCTCGTCGTTGACTCGACCCACAACAAGCCAGAGTCTGCTCTCTGGGTTGCTCCCATAGTGACGACAACGGAATCAACTGTCGACCTAACGCAAATCCCCTGGACAATGGCTTTTTCTGGAGGAACTCCGGGCGGACCACCACCAAGTCAAACTGAGGTCACAGCACGTCGCAAAAAGAAACCTGCACGACCACCACTGACTGTTTCTCCGGGATTGACGCAAGTCGACACTACGAAGCCAGCAATACAGGTAACAGGCCGATCTGTAATTGCATATGACGTAAGTGTTTTCTCTCCACTTCAATTCCAAGTCAATTGCAGGGTCTTATCGGAAGTACCAGACACCGCAGACCACATATCTTTTTCGATATTCGTTGATCAATCCGACACAGGAAAAGACCTTCTACAAACCGGCATACTTTCAAACGTCAGAGGTAGTTCGTCACTCGGCAGAGCTGTATTTCATTCCGAACGAGCAGGATGTGCAAAATGCCATATCGTTGACGGCTATGGTGGTGAAATAGGTCCTGATTTAACTCAGATCGCTCGCAAGCATTCAATTGTTGCACTGCAAGAAGACATTCTAAAACCACACGCAGCAATAGCTGCTGGTTTTGAAACAATGACCGTTCTTACAACCAAAGGCACGGTCACGAGTGGGCTGCAGGTGTCTGCCGGAGATCCCGTTGTACTGAAAGATGCTGTAGGAACAGTTCATACAATTTCTCGAAAGAAGATTGATGAAATATTTCCCGCAACTACCTCTCTAATGCCAGAACTTGCAAATCTGCTCACTGCCGAAGAAGTGTCCTCGATTATTTCATTCCTTCAATCTTCAGCCAGTGAAGAATGAATAATGCGAGCCTCCCTGAAACAACCACTCCTCAGAAAAGGTGTCTGATTTAATTCCCGTTTCCAATGAGAAACGCAAGGAAGCGAACATCATCGGGCTAACGAATTAACTCCAAGGCATAACCAAGTTCTTTTGATTCAATTTCAGGCAGGTCGATTTCAATAGCCTCTGCCTCTTTTCTCCAGCTAATCTTTTTCTCTGAACCAAGAAGCTTCATGTCTGTGAAGGTGTAGTCATTCAGTGATCGAACTGTAGCAGTACCACCTTCTGGCCACACCATCCCAATCACATACAGCCTGTGACCTTTTTTCGTAAACCAAAAGTCTTCACTTGTGACATCGAGCTGAAAGCCGTGCTTGCTGCGGTGCTCGGTCCCCTTGATTGAAATTCCGGCCGGACCTTCATGGGTTATCGCCCATGGTTTTGTTCCGTATATTGCATCACCATTGACCTTGAGCCATCGGCCTACTGCCAACAAATTGTCGACAGATTGCTTCGGAATAAGGCCCGACCCATCAGGGCCAACATTAAGCAAAAAATTGCCTCCTTTGCTGACATTTTCAAGAAGCCAGAATAATGTTTCCTGTGGCGACTTCCAATCTTTATCGTACGACTTAAATCCCCATGAATTATTTGTTGTCGCTATGCCTTCCCACGTATTTTCACTTGCTTCGTCAGGAATAACATTATCGCCTGGAGTTCCGATGTCACCGAACTCATTCCCAATGCGCTGGCTCACAAGGATCTCCGGGTTTGCTTCGTAAATCGTTGTATAAAACCTGAAACTAAAATCCGGAGGAGTATAAATCGGCGTGTCGAGCCAGATTTCAGAAAGCTTATAATTTGAAACTAATTCTTTCACCTGAGGCAACGACTTCTGATTGATGTAATCACTAAATGTTACAGCAGCAGGATCAAAATCATTTACGAACATGGCTTGCTTTGGCGTCTCGTCATTGCAAAAATCTTTCATCCCAGAGTCGCCACCGTCGCGCCAGTCGAGTGCGTGGGAATAGTAGACACCAAAAGCAATCCCACCTCGTTCACACGCTTGCTCAAGTTCACGAATAACATCTCTCCTGAACGGCGTTGCTTTCACAGCATTAAAGTCACTCACTTTTGAATCAAATAATGCAAACCCATCGTGGTGCTTTGATGTGATAACCATATATTTCATGCCGGCTGCCTTCGCAATTGAAACCCAATCATCTGCATCGAACTGTACTGGGTTAAACGTGTTAGCAAGCGTGGCGTACTCTGCTCGTGGAATTTCTTTTCGTCGCATAATCCATTCGGCAACCTTCGGGCCAGTGCCACCATCTTCCATCCGCTCCCCTTTCCAAACACCACCACATTGAGAATACAGCCCCCAGTGAATGAACATGCCGTACTTGTTTTCATTAAATCTATCTCGCCCCCTTTGCTTTGCTGGAGAAGCATTCATCGGCTTCCATAGTTTGTGCAGCCTAATCATCTCTGGTGAACCAGGGATGCCGGAGCCGTTTACTCCAGCGGCAGGTGAAGAACATGTCAGGTAAACCAGCAAAAGAATCGCTGTGCACCCACCCATAACAACAAAAAAATAACGTTTCATTACTTCCCTAACTACGTATTTGTGGACCGTCTTCAAAGCAATCGGTTTTTATAGAAACCTTCCCCTATGCATACCTGATTTTGCAAACTCTTAAAGAACAGTTTATTGTCCAGAAATTCTTCCCACACTCTGGTTTACTTGCGTGGCCACAAGGCAACACTTACACTCCAAACAACTTGAGGAAATCATAACCCTAATTCTAACGAGGTACGACAATGCGTTCAGTTCGATTCATAGCATGGCTTGCACTTGTAGCCCTCACTGCTCTTGGTATTGCTGAAACACGTGGCGAAGAAGGCGAAAAAAAACCAGCGAGTGCCGAAAAACTATTTAAACAGCGAGACAAGGATGGGGATGGGTTTCTCTCACTTGAAGAATTCAAGAGTGTTATTAAAAAAGAAAAGATGAAGGAACAGGCTGACAAATGGTTTAAAAATCGTGACAAAAATGACGACGGAAAGCTTTCATTCGAAGAATTTGAAGCTGGAAGAAATCAGAAGAAAAAGACTGACTAAGCTTTTTGGTCAAAAAGAGCCTCCTGCCGGTCCATAACGGAGACCGGAGGAGGTTCTTTTTATTTCTGTCATCGCTTTTGACGAGCGTGGCGCGGCTGAATGACATCTGTTGCAATCCCAAGTGACTTCAGCATGAGAATGACGTAATACGTCATATCAAACTCCCACCACTTATGCTGGGTGCTAGCACTCGCTGGGTCGTGGTGGTGATTATTATGCCACCCTTCTCCCATTGCTAATATGGCTACCAACCAATTGTTTCTACTATCTTCTCCCGTCGAGTACGTGCGATATCCAAAGAGATGCGTAAGGGAATTCACACTCCACGTGATATGCCAAACGAGAACGGTTCGTAAAAAGACACCCCAGACTATTAAACTCACAGCAAGTTGAGCACCCGCCGCCCAATCATCTGATATCAGGCGACCTAGCAGTAAACCAAAAATCCCAAAGACCGTGGTGTGGGCAATGTATATCCAAAGAACTGCCATGGGGTGTTGTTCAAGCGCGCGATAATAAGGATCAACAAGAACATCACGAGCATACTTATCAAGAAAATTTAGTGATTTGCGGTGTGGAACGTGACGAAAAAGCCATCCCATGTGTGACCACGCAACACCATCGCGTGGTGAATGAGGATCTGGGTCATCATCGGAATGGCAGTGATGAAGGCGATGGTTTGCAACCCAGCGAGAGGGCGTATCTTCGAGTGAGCAAACTGCTAGAGTTGCCAATGTACGCTCCAGCCATCGTGGAACTGACAGGCTACGGTGACTCAGTAGTCGATGATAGCCAAGATTAATACCAAAGGTGCCAAATACTATCGTGCCAAGACCGGCAGTGATAAGCCCAAGCCAACTAAAGCACCAAGGTAAAATAGCCAGACATGCAAGAAGATGAATCGTCGCAATTGGTACGGCATACTCCCAATGCACACCATACTTTGGGGTTTCGGTCGCTTGAACAGGCATTAGTAAGAAAGGACTTCTGTTGGGGGCGTCTTCGCCCATATGTACGTCCGTGAAATACTAAGTATCACTTAGTTGAGCAAAAACTACAAGAAGCCCGATGGCCTCGTGGCAAGGCACTACGGAATGGAACACAAAACAAGTCACAAATGCTTTTCACATCACACGTGCTTACAAATAAACTCTGCGAAGCAGACATTCGCGCCGGCACGTCTTACCTTATCCCTACTACTTTACCGTCAAGTTGCCATGCTGGATCAATTGAAACGCCAAGATGGGTAATCGCTATTACAGGAACATCGACAATGTAGGAAGGCTCTTCGATCACACCTTTTTTGGACTGATTACCGCTGACTATAAGAAAAGTAGTGACTATTTCTGGGACGTTATGACCTCCACGGTGCTTCCTACCACGACCTCCATGATCCGTGGAAATAACAACGAGCCAATTTTCTTCAAGGTATTTCGGACGTGAATGAATTGCTCGCATAAGGCTCGCAACATGGGTATCCACAGTGCGTAGAGCTTGCAGATAGCTCGGCACACTTGGATGAAATCCATCTTGATGACCTATTTCATCAACCTGACCAAAATAGACGAAAACAGCATGAGGATTTTGCTGGGTCAAGAAATTCGCTGCCTGGTTGGCTAACTTTTCATCCTTCTGTAACAAACTATCTTCGCTTGATGCCGAACAGACTTCTCGTACATCTGCATCACGAACAATAAACGTGTCAATCGGCTCCCAATCAACAAATGATCCGGTAATTGCCTTAGGAAACGCTCGCTTCAAATGCACGAAAAAGTGTGGATACTCATCATAGTTTTGCCCACGAAACGTATTGTCATTGACACCATGTTTATCTGCCCAGACTCCCGTAAGAAAACTTGACCAACCCGGCCCGCTAATGGTTTCATTTTCGCGATAGCGTTCACCAAGAATTTTTGTGTTATTTGTGAATGCACCTGCTGAGATAAGCTCGTCAATAGCTGGAGTATCCGCAATTCGGAGTGCATCAGGTCGAACACCATCTATTCCAATTACCAGAACACGGCCTTCAGGAATATTTGGTTCCGAACCGAGGCATCCGCACTGGTTGTGCAGATAGATTACATTCCAAAAGACCAGAACGATTCCGGTAGTTCTGACATATGAATTCACCATCCCTAGTCCCCCTGCCCCTTTTTGATCGTACCTAATGGCAAGCCTAGTACGCCTAACTACTGCCCACGACTGAGCCCATTCGAAGACTGGATCAATTGAATAGCTTCCTTTGCAAATCGCCTGCCCAATTCGACATACCCGGGTGCTGAGTAATGCAAGTCATCCCTAATTTCTTTTCCACGACGATTGATTCCATCATTGAGATCATCCGTATCGACTAAAATACGTCGTGGACCATCCTGCACAAAGGCGGACTGCTGTTCACGAATCAGAGTCCAATGGTGATATTTTTTATCTTCCATATCAAAATCGCTGAGACGGCCGATTACAACGTTGATATCGTCTCGTTTCAAATCACTGGATAACTGCTTAAGCAGGCCCTCGAGGCTTTTTTTGTATACGTCTCCGTGCTCTTCCTTTGCATCTCGCTCGCCCTGCATCCAAATAAAAGTAACCGTTTGGATTTCTTTACCAACTGTTACCTCCTGAACTTTCTCCATAAGACGTTGGTACAAGTCTCCTGTTGACTCCGGCCGACTTCCATCCGCAGCCTTCCAATCGGTGTACCATCTTCGAATGGGCTGCCCACCAAGTGCGTCTTTCACAACGAGGACATGGTCTTTCCCGAATGCTTCTTCCACATCAGGAATAAAAGACTCTTCTGGCCTCAGACCAGCCATGTTGGACTGACCCGACAGAATAAAGAGATGGTATACAGAATTGTTGTTGTCAGCAGCAGGGGTTAAACCAGCAAAACCGACAGCCAACAGGATGCAAAATGATGGCAAGCACCTCAATGAAATAACACACGAACTTAATTTCATCAGAAAATCCTTTCAAGCCAAGAACACCACGCCTATAGCTGGAGACACCTGCACAACTCTACACGAAATATTTTCATGCAAGACGTTTTCATCAAGACATTGCAGACTGAAGATTCTCATCAATTGCATCCAGAAACTCTTGAGTCTGAAGATATGGCTGGTCTTTCCCAACGAGTAAGGCCAGATCTTTTGTCATCTTGCCCTGTTCAACTGTTTCGATACAAACTCTT
>JAUWWJ010000206.1 GCA_030616935.1 Planctomycetaceae bacterium | reverse complement strand
TTTCATCCACCCATAGTCGACTGACAATGGCACCTTCATCCTCAACCCAATCAGCCCGGAAAGAAAACTTATCACGGTCGAGTGCCACACCCAACTCGCTAGCAAGTCGATCAATAACATTATAATTGAATTTTGCAGTAACCCCCTCGGCGTCGTTATAAGCGGCTTCCATCCGCCCCTGATCTTTCTTGCAGTCGAAACCAACAACGACTGCACCAGCGACACCAGACCACTCATCGTCGGGCTGTTCTTGTATGATGGTTCCAAATGTTCGCAGCAGCGAGGCTGCTTCAGATCGGCTGAAATTACCGACTGTTGAACCAGGAAAATAGATTGCTCGAGAACGAACTGCTGCTTCACATGCTGGAATTGGGTGTCCTTTTGTGAAGTCCGCCCAGACAGGGAGCACTTCAATGTCATGCCTGTCTGCAATCGCAGTTGCCGACTCGAGGAGAAAGTCGCGGCTTATATCCACTGGGACATAGGCAGCCGGGTCTGGCATAGAGGCTAACAAAAGATCTGTTTTCAGGCTTGCACCGCTACCGGGTTCAATAAGCATGCAGCCCTTACCAAAGGCATCTCCAAGAGCACCAGATATCTCTCGCATCAATGCGAGCTCAGTCCTTGTGATATAGTACTCATCCACTTCGCAGATTTGTTCAAAAAGCATGCTTCCGCGTTGATCGTAATGCAACTTCGCAGGAAGTGACTTCTCCTTTGTGGAGAGCCCTTCTAGTACTTCCTCAAGCAATGGTCGCTGTTGAGGAGCGAATTCAAGAAGCTGAAGTCCGTCTTGTACCGCTAATTGTTCATTTTCCAACTGACACTCAAAAATATTCTCGACGGACACGTATACCCCATTCCCTAGGCACGATTCGAGCAGCAAAACTGGCCACACACATCGCAAAAAACGTACAGTAGCATCTCCAGCTGGATCAGCTTTCTCCTCGAACCCTACAGCCCAGTTCGCAATTGATCAACTATTTTCCAAATATTATTGCTTATTACACGGTAAAACTGCTGTATTCAACACATCACCAAGAACCCCCATATTGAAAATCCCTATTTTTATGAGGTTTGATCCGATGGATATCGTGCCAGTGCGCAGGCAATACCAGATCTCCCAAAAGTCTCTTCTGTACCGGTTTTGCGGCACGTTCTGTGTAGTGGGACTTGCCTGCATCGTGATCATGGCGCCGCGGGCTCATGCAGCGGAATCAGCTACTAGTGAAGTAAGCCCTGAATCATCCGCAAGCCAACCACAAACACCACCTGCCAAGAAACAGACTCCAGACAATTCAAAGAGCAATCCATCCTCCACAACAACTATTGATGCTGCCAAAGTTCGTCAAGAGATCGATGCGGTTCGCACTGATAACTCACTGGCGGAAGAATTGCGAGCTCGATGTCAGGAAGTCCTCACAACCACATTGAAAGACCTTGACAGTAGAGTGGACGACCAACTAAAAATCGAGCAACTCGTCAAAGCAGCCAAATCTTCAGAGCAACGAAAAAAATCAGTTGAATCTACCAGTGACGCTCCAGTCAACATCTCACTTGGAGGCGTTACCCGGGATAGTGATGCCGCCAAAATAGAAGGCCTTCTGCAAACACTGAATAAAGATCTTCTTGCAACCACACTCGAAGCGAATCGGATTCAAAAGGAACTCAACGCCCGCCGCACAGAAACGAAAGCACTCCCTGTTCAAATAGCCGAAACTGAAGAGGAGCTGAATTCGTTAGTTACTCCTGAGGAAACTACTGATTCCAATCCTGTACTTACAACAGCACTAAAACAGGCAACAGTCGCCAAGCGAGCCAAACTTGTCACTGCCCTCGAACTTTCTCGGCAGAAAATCCTGACATACGATGCTGAAGCCAGTGTCCTACCGCTGGAGAAGGCAGCTCTCGACAAGCGAGCAGCAGCACTTTCAAAAGCTATCACCGACGTCAATGCCTGGGTCACACGCCGACATACAGACGACATTAAAACCCAAATAGCGGAATACCGTGCATCAGTCACCGAGACTGATTTTGATGACAAAAATAACTATGAGCATTTTTTTGCGTTACTTGATTTATGGCCACTGACCGTTGCAAGTGCAGAGTCATGGAACAGCCAACTGCTCGCCCTCAAAGAGAAAACAAATAGCCTACGAGATGACTTTCAAGAAACCGCATCACTAGTGGATGCAGACAGAGCAACTGGATCAGGACTGAGTCGCACTGCCGGGTATCTGTTGCGTAGGAAACATGTCATGCTCAATCGTGAACGGACGACGCTGGGCCAGTTATACCCGCAGGGTAATGCAGTGGACAACGCTCAGGACATTCTCGGCGACATCGATACCGAACTTGATAAAGCAGAACAAAAACTGACTGCCACTCAAACGCCGGCGAAAAAGAAAGTACTCGAGGCGAGGAAGAAAATCCTGAGCGCAATGAGTCTCGACATCGACCGCTGCCTTGTTGACATTCTCATTCCAGCTGGCGTGAACCTTGAAAAACTATCACGCATAATCGATGAATATCAGCATCTCATCGACACCAACCTTCTCTGGGTTCGTAGTGACAAACCAGTCCGACTCGCGGATGCAACCCAACTACTGGCCGTCGTAAAGCAGTTCGAGACAGATCCGGCCGCTCAGGTTTTCACCTCATTCTGGGCGAACGTCAAGGCACGACCGTACCTCGCAGTTTCTTTTCTCCTAATCACCTTAGCGATCTCACTGCCATATAGATTCTTCATCCATAGAATCACAGCGCTGAGCAGTTCAATCAGTGGCTCCAACGCAATGCGCCTATGGCCAACGATACAAGGAGTCTGCTACACCGTTCTTGCCGCTCTCCCAGTATGGCTTGCATTGACTGCCATCTCCTGGTTTCTTGGCCACTATGCTGAGCCAGAATCAACAGAATCATCGATTGCTGATGCAATTGGTGCAACCGCATTGGTTTTTCTTCCACTTGAAATCCTTCGACAACTCATACGCCCCCATGGCATAGCAACCGCACATTTCGGCTGGCCTGAACTAGTCATCAAGCCACTCGGGCAGGCCGTCCGTCGCTTCGGATGGATAGGACTAACTCTTGTGTTCCTCACAACGTTTCTCCTTCTGGAACGGTATGTCCACCGTGAGGTTTCAGCACTAGCGCGTATTGTATTTGCAATATTAATGATTTTCATTGCAAGCACGCTCTGGAAACTACTGGGGAAAAAGACGGGCGTTGTCGCTGGCCTTGAAGCAACTCAGCCAGACAGTCTCCTGGCTAAACTGACATGGATCTGGCGTCCACTCCTCATTGCAATTCCTATTTTCCTTGCCGGACTCAGTCTCTCGGGCTATGCCTACGCGGCTGGCCAATTGACCATTTCGCTGTATCAAACTATCTGGCTTGCCGTTGCTGCGTCCGTCCTTCAGGGCATTGCTGAGCGATGGCTTCTGGTCTCCAAAAGACGAATCGCGCTACGGCAATTGAAGGAACAGGTCGCGATCAAAGAACAGGCTGAAGCGTCGGGTGCCAAGGCTGAAATCCTTGATGTAAACCAGATGAAACTCTCTGCCATTGATCAACAGACCCATCGTTTAATCAACGCATTTGTAATCGTTGTGCTGTTCTTTGGCCTTATCTGGATCTGGGGCCCGGTACTACCGGCTTTGTCATTCCTTGACTCCATCGTCCTCTGGCAGGAAACCGCACCAGATGGCACCGTTGTAAGCACCGTAGCATTAAGCAATGTTCTCATTGCCTTACCAACATTGTTAATCACATTCGTTCTTGTCCGGAATACCCCCGGACTCCTCGAGGCACTCATCCTTCAGCGGCTTCCTCTCGATAATGCTGCACGATATGCGATGAACACACTCATCAGCTACATATTTGCTTTCTGTGGGGTGATTGTTGTGGCGGGAACATTAGGGCTGCGCTGGAGTAGTGTTCAATGGCTTGCCGCTGGCCTCAGTGTGGGACTCGGCTTTGGTCTCCAAGAGGTTGTTGCGAATTTCGTCTGTGGATTAATCGTTCTTTTTGAACAACCAATTCGTGTTGGGGATGTTGTCACAATTGATACTGTTACGGGAGTCGTTTCCCGAATTCGAATGAGGGCGACAACGGTTACAACCTATGACAGGCAGGAATATGTGATTCCAAATAAAGATTTGATCACAGGTCGCGTTATTAATTGGACCCTGTCAGACTCAGTCAACCGATCCTTGGTTCGGGTTGGTGTCGCCTACGGCACGGATACACGACACGTCGGCGCTGTATTGAAAGAAATCTGCAACCAAATACCGCACATCCTGAAAGAACCTGCTCCGATTGTTACGTTCGATGAGTTTGGCGACTCCACGTTGAATTTTGCCGTACGGTTCTATCTCGCGAGTTTAGATAATCGCTTTTCGACAATTAACGAAATCCACAATGCAAGTGCTGAACGCTTTGCGAAAGAGAATATCGAAATCGCTTTTCCACAGATGGATGTTCATGTGAAATCTGACCTGCCTGATAATTCCCCG
>JAUWWJ010000136.1 GCA_030616935.1 Planctomycetaceae bacterium | reverse complement strand
TGCTGCCAAGGTGTCACAGTCGCTTTTCGGTATTACCACGGTGGTGTTGGCGAAGCCCCTGACCAGAGGCCTCGTTTGCCATTTTTGGCATCTTGCTGGTCCTTGGTAAGTGAACTCTCTGATTGCGGTAGAGTCCATGCTGCACCCGCAACCACCATCTCACGCCCGATATCTTTCCCGTCCACAGAGACTTTGCAAATCACGAGTCCGTCCGCAGTACTGCTTATTGGGACAACAGCAAGTGATTTGCCAAATACTAATTCTGCAAGTGTGTCTCGTGCGTCACGTCCATACGGTTGACCAAGTTCAGGCGCATCAATTGCAAAAACACGAACTTTTTGTTGCTTCCCAGCCGTATCAAGGCAGGTGAACGTATCACCATCTGTGACGCCAATGCATCGCCACCAGGACACTGAGGCGGTGGGTGCGGGTGCTGGTGGTTGAGGGATGCTCACAGGTTGTGCGGATGCTGTAACCTTCTGAGGGGCATTTTGTTGAGGCTGTGCCGCCAGAAGACTGTCCGGTTCAGCTGGAATTGTGACTGCCAAAGCATTGGACTGAGGTTCACTCGCATCAATCGCAATTGTCGCCCAATTGCCTGAAGGTGGTGGTTGTGTTGCCAAAGAAGGGGATGCTTGTTTCAGTGGTGCTGGGGGCGGCAGCGGTTTTTGTGGTTCTTGCCTTGTTTGTGGAGGTGGCGAACCAACGCTCGGAGCCCAGGAAGATGGCGGCGCCAATTCAGTCTTTTGAGCAACTGGGGCTGATGGTGTTATCGGCGGAGCTGAAGCCCATTGTGAAGGAAAGGTACTCGTTGGTGGAGTGATTGGTTTACCAGCAAGGACCGACGCTTGGGCTGGAAATCGGAAGACTTGGGGGCGGTAATGTGTTACTCGCGGTACCGGCATGACAGCTCCAGGACCAGAAACTGTCTGGACGGTAAACCACCAAGGTCGACGGACCGTTGGTGGTGGTGGAATATATCCAGGCGCTTGAATGCGATTTACTGGTACGTGGGCTGTGCCCGGTAGGAGAATGACCTGCTGGGCGAAACCTGTCGTACTAATCAGTGAACAACAAAAATAAATAAACCAGTCGCGACAACGGCCGGCCTCCGAAATTGCAGATGTGTTTTTCGAAATGATTTTTATCATGATCCACTGCAGCTGGAAGGTAAAGGCATTGGGAATAATCACACAGACACGCATCGCTTCTTCTGTTTTTCGGCAAAACACAGCTGCTCGCGCCGGAAAATCCTTTTAATGCTGCCCCCTTTATGAAAATTAACATATATTCCCTTCAACAGTCCCCCTATTTATCCCGCTTGGAGGTGGTTCTTGCGCGCTGGAAGATTCTGGGAGCATTTCCGGTTGGAAGGAGCTCTTTCGCTTATAGTTCGCCGAAAATCGTCTCGGACATGCTCTTCAATGAAATGCTGCTTGATGCAGCAAGCCGTCATCCTCGTGTTTCTTACTCTTCTGTTTCTCCCAGTGCATGTTCTGGCAGGTGAACAAAAAGCGGATCATGCGAAGTTATATTCTCATCCTGTAAATTTCGACTGGAAGAATCTTATTCATCGATCGCGACTTGCAGGTTTACAAGTTTTTGAGAGTGATCATCTGGTTTTGGTTACAGATCGTCCTCGTCGTGCTGGTGATGATATGGAAGAATTGCCAGAAGTCTTTGATGAGGCTGTTAATGTCTGGGCAGACCACTACAGCGTTCCATTATCCGTTATTTCAGACTGGAAGGTCTGTGCTTGTTTGATTGTTGATCGAGAGCGATTTCGAGAGGCCGGCTTGCTGCCCGATACAATTCCTGATTTTACAAATGGGTATTGTGATCACTACCGGTTTTGGTTTGTTGATCAGTCAAATCCAGCATATCGACGTCATCTTATGTTGCATGAAGGTGTTCATGCATTTACGGCGACCTTACTAAAAATGAGTGCACCTGCATGGTATACCGAAGGCATAGCAGAGTGGTTGGCAACACATCGGCTGGTGAAAGAAGAAAAGGTATTTGAGCACACTCCGATACCATCCTCACCGAATGAAGTCGAGCAGCTTGGTCGTATTGAGACAATTCGTCGCCTTTGCAATGCAGGTCAAGCAGTGGGAATCCAGGATGTATTCAAGCTTCGTCCGACACGTCATGGCACAATTAATTCCTACGCACTAGCGTGGTCGGTAGTGGCTTTCCTAGCGACGCATCCGCGGTACAAAAAGGCGTTTGTTGCAATGGAGCAAGGCCCATTTGACGAGCGAATGACACACCGTTTGACTACGCATGCGAGCTGGAACCCAAGTGTGGGAAGCCGTGACTTTAATGCCTTTATTTCCGAACTGGATTACGGATACGACACGGACTCGATGGTTATCGATTGGTCTCAGGGAGGCCCCGTTGCAGATAAGTGGCTCACAAGTTCTGTCGCTGCTAATCGTGGCTGGCAGAATCCGGGTTGGCGTCTGGAGGCCGGCCAACGATACCGACTTAAGGCTACGGGGTTCTGCTCAGTTGGCACTATTCAAAGTGGAGATGGTCAGTTGGATCTGGGAAGTACAGCCGATGGCATCTCGTTTGACTGGTATCGTGGCAAGCCACTGGGGCGGCTTCTTGCAGCTCAATGGGTCAACAAAGGGCCGCAATCTCACTTTGAATTAATCGGCGAAGGTGCCGAAGTAAATATTACGGCAGGTCACACCGGCCCAATCTTTCTGAAGATCAATAATTTACCGGGCCGGCTTCGAGAGTGTCGAGGAGAGATACGTGTTCAGATAGTTCACGATGAATCTGTGGAGCGTTTGCCTTCTCAGCAGTGAGATTGGGGGCCGCAGTTTTGACTTTTCGATTGGGATGAGAATAAAGCCGCTAAAGGATCAAACTGAAAGTGGGCGTGTCATTTCAACTGGCACAACCCATTTGTCATATTGCTCAGAAGTAACAAGACCAAGTGCAACCGCTGCTTCTTTCAGGCTTGTTCCATCAGCGTGAGCCTTTTTTGCAATCTTCGCAGAGTTTTCATACCCGATGTGTGTATTGAGTGCTGTCACGAGCATAAGCGAATCGTTGAGGTGTTGTTCTATGCGATCTAGATTCGGTGTTATTCCAGTTGCACAATGAATACGCATTGAGTCGCAGCCATCTGCAAGTAGATCCGCGCTTTCCAATACATTATGAAGCATCACTGGCTTGTAGACATTCAGTTGAAAATTTCCTTGGCTCCCAGCAAAGGCTACGGTTGCATCGTTACCAAAAACCTGAGCACAAACCATAGTCAATGCTTCGCATTGAGTCGGGTTGACTTTTCCAGGCATAATTGAGCTCCCAGGTTCATTCTCGGGTATAGCTATTTCACCAATGCCGCAGCGAGGGCCGCTTGCTAACCAGCGGATGTCGTTGGCAATTTTCAGAAGAGCCATTGCAAGCCCACGTTCAGCTGCACTCACTTCTACAAGTGCGTCATGGGCAGCAAGAGCTGCAAATTTATTCGATGCTGAGACGAAGGGGTGGTCAGTTTCCCTCGAGATGAAAGCCGCGGCCTTTTCGCCGAAATTAGGATGGGCGTTGAGACCTGTTCCAACGGCAGTTCCACCGATTGCCAGTTCGTAGAGGCCCGGTAAAGCACGTTCTAGTCCCAGAATTCTTTCATCTAGTTGAGTGCGCCAACTCGAGATCTCCTGACCCAGTGTGATTGGAGTTGCGTCCTGTAGATGAGTTCGTCCAATCTTTACAATCGCACTATAACGCTGTTCAAGATCAGCGAATACATCTCGTAATAATTGAACAGCCGGGATCAGACGGCTATGAACAACGTCTACGGCTGCAATATGCATTGCCGTTGGAAACGTGTCATTTGAAGATTGTCCACGATTCACATCATCATTGGGGTGAATTGGTTTTTTTGACCCCATATCTCCACCGGCAATCTCTATTGCTCGATTTGAGATAACCTCATTTGCATTCATGTTGGATTGTGTGCCACTACCAGTTTGGAATACAACAAGTGGAAAATGATCATCAAGCGTGCCGTTAATAACTTCATTGGATGCCTGGACGATGAGATCAACTTTTTCTTCTGGTAACTGTCCAAGCTCACCATTTGCCAGAGCGGCTGATTTTTTCAGAACGCCAAGGGCGCGTTTCACAGCACGCCCCCATTGAAAGCGTTCTACACCAATTTTGAAGTTGTCACGCGAACGTTCAGTTTGAGCACCCCAGTAACGGTCTGAGGGAACTCGAACTTCTCCGATACTGTCAGATTCTGTTCGGAATGATTCGGACTGGTTTGACACGGCGAAGTCCTTTCGGAAGAAGCGTTTGGGAACAGGTGACAATTCCCAAATTGTCAGAGGTGCTGGCCTTGTTTGCAACCCGTCCACGTTACATATGTACGAGGAGTGGTCACGAGTTGCTTCCTAGCGGATGGCGGCAGGTTGTTCTTCTCGATTTTCTGCCGTCTGGAGTTGAGGAGTATCACCGAGAGCGATTGCAACCCAGCCGTCCCAGCTCATCGCCTGCAGGGTCGTGAGATCTTGGAGTCGAGGATGTTCAGTAATTTTTTTGGGTACTATAGGCACAGGTCTTTCTTTTGGGAAAATTTTCCCAAATATTGTTCTCAAGGTGAATTCAATCCGTCCTCGGTGTCCGGGTCCACTGATACGAATTGGTCCCTCTCGCTTGAGAACAATAGTGTTTCCCGATGCGACGGGCTTATACGTAACGCCGCCAATAACGTCATACCAGTTTCGCCGACCACTCTCGAGAGCGTCGATAGAGATTTTTACCTGGATAAGTCCTTGGTCAAAGTCAACACGAATTGGTTCAACTTGTTCAAATGCAACGGATACACCTTCCGGTAGATCTTCTGGAATCTTTTGTTCCAAACCCAACTGTTGTTGTACGTGAATAAAGAGTTCTTCCAGTGCAAGTCGTTGGCCCTTAATCCCGAGTCTCTCGCAAGCATTATTGATAGTTGATTCATGAACTTGATAGCCAAAGAGTGTTCCGTCTGGCTCACGAGGTCGAGGGGTGTGAGCTGCCAACTGGGTGTCAGCGTTGAGTCGCAACCGAAGTGTAGCCCTGTCTTCCGTCGTCTCCATGATTGGAGTCGGACTGAGGCCAAGTCGTACCAAAGGCTGCCAGAAGCTGTTTTCAATCTGGTCTGAAAGTGCCGCAAATTTTTTCTCTGCCTCCTGATCAGTCTCACGACATGATTGCCAGACGATTTTCTGAGCGACTTCTCTATTTGCTTCTGGAAGACTGTCGGCGTGTTGATTGCGAGCAAGTGTTCGCAGCAAGGAGCCCATGAGTGGCACAGAGTCAAAACTTGTAGAAACATTCATGAGGCGAGCACGGTTTGACGCTGAAGCTACCGATCGGTTTATAATGAGACCTTCACTGCAAAGTTTTATTGGTTTCTTTACGGTAAATTGGCCCGATCCTCTTGAGGTAAGCGCTATTGGTCCGGTTTC
>JAUWWJ010000193.1 GCA_030616935.1 Planctomycetaceae bacterium | reverse complement strand
GCCATGATTTGATGGACTCGTTTGTTATTGCATTCGTTGTAACTGAGTAAACTCGGGAAAGAATTTCAAGAGGGTTGTTGGATTAGAGGAGAGCTGCAGCTGTGGACAATTGGTCCTTTGCTTGTTGTGTTTTCTGGAATCCTTCGTGCTGTAGCCGCAGAGCCTTTTCGTTGAGAAGGCGTCGCGTCACATTGATTTCACGGTATGGTGATGCAAGTGGTTGTGCAGCAGCGAGTCGATTCAAGTTTTGGCGGGCTAACGAAATGCGTTGAACCAACCCCTGATTCATTCTTTTTCCAGAAAGTCGTAGGCGATCGAGGACCTATTGGCGCTCTGCAGCAATGTGGACGGCAGCATCAGTTGGGGTCAAGCCACGGACGTCCGCGACGAGGTCAACAAGAGAGAGATCAATCTCATGGCCAATTCCAGAAATAATTGGAATTGTGGACGCAGCAACTGCCCGCACGAGAATCTCTTCATTAAAGGACCAGAGATCCTCAAGGCTTCCACCACCACGAACAATTGCGATGACGTCAAGCAATGGATGTATTTGTTCTGCCTTCGCTAACTCTGAAGCCAACTCCTCAGCCGCACCAGCTCCCTGCACGCGAGATGGAAAAAGCACGACGTCAGCAATTGGCCAGCGGTTTACAAGGGTTGTGAGAAAGTCTGAAACGGCAGCTCCGGATGCACTGGTAATGAGCCCAATACGACGAGGGTACTGGGGCAGACTTCGTTTTCTGGCAGCAGAAAAGAGACCTTCCTCCTCAAGGCGTGCATGCAATTCACGTAGTTTTGCCTCGAGTGTGCCCATTCCTAGAGCATGACAGCGGTCAATCGTCAGTTGGTAGCTCCCTCTGGGAGGGTACACTTCAATCCGGCCGTGACAGACCACCTCCATGCCATCGGTAGGCTCTATGGCAAGTGAGCCTCGAGAGCCTCTCCAGATCACACTGCGAAGGAGTGCTGTTTCGTCTTTGAGTCCTAAGTAAATATGCCCGGAACCCGCAGTCACTAAATTGGTGACTTCTCCTGTAACCCATACATCAGTAAACCGTGATTCAAGGTGATCCTTGACGCGAGCAGTTACCTGCGACACGCTCAGGGCATCCTTAGGAAGATCTGCAGGTTGTTTTTTTGTTCCACGCTTCATTCCACATATCATACCAATCTGCGACGAAGTCGCTCTACCCAGTTTACGAATAACGAGTTCACCATGACATCACAGCCAGTATCTGAGGGAACCCCCCCTCGGTTTGCTCTCCTCATTGTTTTTTTGACAGTTTTCATCGATCTCCTGGGATTCGGTATTGTTCTACCAGTGATGCCGAGACAGGCTGAGCCTTACTTAAGCGAACTCGGTGTATCGCCAATAGCAGCAGGCGGAATCATAGGTATTTTGTTTTCAGTGTTTTCACTAATGCAATTTATTTTTAGTCCGATATGGGGGCGGCTGTCCGACAGATTTGGAAGAAAGCCGCTCTTGATTTTGAGCCTGCTGGGTTCGGTAGTCTTTTACGCTTTATATGGCTATGCCGTGTCGTTGCCATTTGATCAATCCACACTTGCATTGGGTCTGATGTTATTTTCACGTGTCGGAGCAGGAATTGCCGGGGCAAGTGTAGGGACTGCAGCTGCCGTGATTGCAGATTGCACTACGCCAGAACGGCGAGCACGGGGTATGGCATTAATAGGTATCGCATTTGGGGCAGGATTTACGCTTGGCCCACTTATCGCATACTTTGGCTTAATCATTTTTAATGAGCGTCCATGGGGCGTTGGTGCGCTCGCGTCACTCCTTTCATTCGTAGCACTCCTTTTAGCGGTTTTCGTTTTCCGTGAGACGAGGGTCCCAGGTCGAAATGCAGCAAAGGAGTTTTTCAGTATCAGTCGAACCCTGTCAGTCCTCCGAATCCCGGCGGTTGGTGGTCTGATTCTTATTTATTTCTTGGCAATCTTTTCATTCGCAAATTTCGAGGCAACACTTGCGCGGTTCACTCGGGCCGCGTTTGGAATGGCAGACGACGATAATTTTTTGGTATTTGCCGCTATCGGTGCAGTTTTGGTTGTGGCAGGTGGCCTTTATCGTCCTCTCGCCAAACGATATTCCGAAATATCGTTGATGACTGCCGGTCTCGTTCAAATGATCGTTGGGCTTGGTGGACTGGCTATGGTCTCCTGGTCGTTATTCCAAGGGGGAGGAGGCACAGATCTGACCGCAGTCCCTAATGATCAGGGGGGCAGTCTGAAGACTGCTTTTTATATTGCCTCGGCATTCGCGGTATGGGGATTTGCTTTTGTGAATCCCTCGGTTTCTGCGCTCGTTTCCCGGTCTGCAGATTCTTCTGAGCAGGGAGAGGTGTTAGGAGTAAATCAGTCTTTTGCCTCGCTTGGTCGCATTCTTGGACCACTCGTCGGATCTCTTTTGTTTGCCGCGCATTCATCTCATGCGATGCCATTTGTTGTGGCGGTGCTTACACTCTTCTGTGTTGGTGCAATCTTGGTGAATGTGACACGTTCTATCCGTAAATTAAATGACTAGATGAGAAAAACCTACTTCCGTCTCGGAAGTTCGGTCTGTGTCACATTATTTGAATCATCACGAATGAACGACTCACGATTAATGTCGAGCTGTTCTATTTTTCGATAGAGTGTGGCTCGACTGACCCCAAGCTCTTCTGCCGCCTCAGGTATTTTTCCTTCTGTTCTGCGTAAGACCTCGGTAATCAATATCTTCTGCCAGTCATCCAGTCGCAGTGATCCTCTGAGATTTTCTGAAATTTGTTGAAAATCGGGAAAGGCCATCGTCTGTAATTCTTTGGGTGTCGCATCAACTGTATCAACCGAAGCGAGTGATGCTAGGAGTTTTGGTTCACCTGAGTTCGCAACTCTTCTATGCCCTGCGCATGCAGCTGAGGCAAGGCTGATGAGCGAGACAAAAAAACCAAAATCGTTTTCCTGCAAGCGGTCATTTTCGGCAGTTGCGCACAGTACTGCCCAAGGGTGATCGCCATCGAGTACAGGAACAAACATAAGTCCATAGGTGTGATTGCTATCACCCTCATTGTGGCGATCTTGTTTTACCCATACGGCATGCCCATCACGAATGAATTCATGACAGTGAGATTCTTCGAGACGCTCTGTGAGGTCGCTTGATGGTGGAACAACCAGAACGGACTCCATGGCATCCATTTCGTGAAGTTCAAACCAGCCAACTGCGTCGGCCCCGGTATGTTCGGCAGCAATTTCTACGGTTGCCGCAATAACGTCTTCGATTGATCGTGAGGCTAAAAGGTGAATGCTGGTCTGATAAAGCAGCATCGTACGTCGGCCTTCGTCAATAACCCCATCACGTGCACGCTGAAAGTTGTGTCCCTCAATTTCACCAACGGGCTCACACCGAAGAATTGTTTCAGGTTGATCCCCTGATTTTTCTGGTGTGCGTCTAGAAGGGATTCGAAAAATAAATTCGGTTGTACCGATCCGAATCGACATTTCAGGTCGGAGCAACATTTCTGTGACGCGTTGGCCATCGACCCAGGTGCCATTACGGCTTTCGAGATCACGAATCTTCCATTCGCCGTTGGAAGCATCTCTCGATATCGCTGCGTGTCCGCGACTTGTGAGTCTATCAGCCACAACAATGTCAGCCTCTGCTGCTCGGCCTATCGTGTTATCTTGGTTCGAGCGAAGCAGGAAGCTCGGCCCATTGCGCTGCGCAATTTGAAGTACGAGTGTCGCTTCGAGTTGGAACATCGAATCTCCCAGGCAGCCTTCTGGAGGCATTGGCGTACTGGGAGTTGAGCTGCTTGACATGAAGCCAAGTTCCTAATCAGAGAAGGGAACGATTTTCAAGAAGTTCTGGTATTTCCAAATTGAGTACGCAGACAATTTTCAAAATGACGGTACGATATCAGGAACAGGATAACCAACAGGTATGAGTTTAAATGAACTGCCACGAACCGCAATCTCATCGTAGTGGCAAACTCAGGGAAATTTGCGAAGAACTTGTGGTGCCAGAAACAGGGGTAGTTGTTGTCGGTCACGGGACAGCGAATCTTGTTGGGGCAGCAGAAACAAAACGTGTTGTCGCGCAGGTTGACGCAATTTTGCCGAATATTCCAGTTGAACTGGGTTATCTTGAAGTAATTGAGCCAACAATTGAAATGGCCGTAAAGCGTCTGGCTGCTCGCGGTTGTAAGAAAGTTGTCGCTCTTCCAATACTCTTGTTTGCCGCGGGTCATGCAAAACAAGATGTCCCACAAGCGTTGCAGGAGGCAGTTGCTCGTCATGAGCTAAGTGTGATGCAGGCTGACCCCCTCGGGCTACACGGGCAGATTATAAGTCTTGCTCGCCATCGTTTCTATGAGGCCATTGATGGCCTTGCTCCCATTGAAGGCGGTAGTGAGGCTCTTCTTGTAATCGGGCGAGGATCGAGTGATCCAACTGCCAGTAATCAACTTTGGAGCTTTGTGCGATCAACCTACAGTTCGTTGATGAGTGTTGCGAAATATCGGTTTGCAATTAGTTTCGTTGCAGCAGCGAAACCGACTGTGAGCGAAGCAGTTGATCATTTAATGCTTGGCATCAATGGGCGGCCGTCAGTGAAGCGAGTCGTGCTCCACCCACACCTTCTTTTTCATGGGCATGTGGAAAACCAAGTCGAAAAGTATCTGGAAAATATGCGAAGCCAATTTCCAGCTGTGGAGTGGGTG
>JAUWWJ010000297.1 GCA_030616935.1 Planctomycetaceae bacterium | reverse complement strand
GCGGTATTTCACCTTGCAGGACTATCTGGCGTGGGTAAGACGAGAACTGTGATTCAAGCTTGCCTGGATGATGGTGAGCTTGAAAACACACTTTATGCGCCTCAAGGTACTGACTTAGTGAAGCACTTTCTGAGTTATATTGAATCGTCAAATACAAAGATTCGACTGATCATAGATGAAGTGGATTTGTCTGAGTACGAGCCCTTGCAGTACAGATTCCGTGAGTTTGGCAACCGGATTCGCATTGTCACTATAGGTCCGGCAATGCGTGGTCAGTCGAGGCGGTCGTCTGACTCTTCGTTATATGTGTTAGAGGAACCTGATACCGATGAGGGAGTGCTTCGAGTAGTTCGAGAGGCTGGGAGAGGTTTGGATGATGACGTGCTGAAAAGTATTGCTGAATTCTCAGCGCACGACTTGAGACTTGCGCTCCTTCTGGTTTTTGCTACCTATAGAAGTGCGGCGATGAGAACGGTTCCTGTGCGCGATCAGGATGATGTGTGGGAACGAGTCACGTCGTTATTTGCGAGTAGATTGGGGGGTGTTAGCCAGTTTTCGGAAAGGTACGAAATATTGACATCGGCTATTGACATCGGGCATGGGGGCGAGTATCGGAATGAGGTAGAGTATATAGGAAAGCATTTTAGTATACCAGCGACCGCTCTTGATGGAGCAATTTCAGCCGCTTACGACTGCGGACTCGGCATTAGAACTCATCGTTTCTTTGAAGCAGAGCCAAGAGCGTTAGCTGTTTGGCTTTTCCAAGAAAGATTGTGGCCCAGGCTGGCCTCCACGATTGGGGCGTTCCTTGGTGGCATGCCGAGCGAGCGGTTGCTACGACGGTTTATCGAGAGATGCTGTGAAGTGCCGGGCCCGGAAAGAGATGAAATACTGGACTGTGTTGGCGTTTTTTTTTTGAATTACCTGGGGGCTCCTAACATCAGTCGTCTTGTAGACAGGGAAAGGTCGCGCGTCTTCCAGGCGTGGGCTGAGCTTGACCCGCAACGTGGACTAAGTTGGCTTAGAAGTGCAACTGAAGTAGCGAGCGACGATGAGATTCAGTGTCTTGATGGTGCCCCTGACGGCAGTGGTGGTTGGCGGGGCCGCCGGCAGGTCGTTTGGCTGTGTGAGCATCTGGCCTGTTTTGGCGAGTACTTCTGGGACTGCGAAAGCATACTTTTCAGGCTGGCGCAGGTCGAGACTGAGCAGTCCATTAGCAACAACAGCACAAACACATGGAAAGGATTATTCCTTCCAATACTTTCAAATACTGAAGTGCCTTTTCCTGACCGGTTAGAACACTTACTCAGGCGATTACAAGAGGCAACTCAAGATACCATCAATTTGGTGCTGTCCGCTACCTTCGGTGTGCTTGAAACTCACATTGTGAGGATGCAAGGTCCCAGCGTTGTTGGAGGCAGGATAGTCCCGGATGAGTGGAGGCCAAAAACGCAGGCCGAACTCCGGGCTCTGCAGGCAAATGCGGGAAGGGCTATTTTGCAATGTATTGAGAAGCTGGAAAGGCATCAGCATCGGACAGCCATCGAAGGAGTGATCGCGAAGCTCTCCCGTTTTGTCTATGCCGGTCTTGTTGGAGAACTGCGCGAAGTGATGATGCGGGCGTCAAAAGACGCTGGGCTGCTCAGGAAGTTCCGAATAGCCGTTGACAAGGTCATCTCTGGTGCAGAGATGGGTAAAGAGGAGGCAAGGCCGGAGCCGGAGTTCCTGCCTGAACTGAGGAAGTGGCGAGATGAGACGGAGCCAACAAGCATTGTGGAGCAGGTGGTAGACCTGACGAGTCGGGATTATTGGTCGGTTCGTCGAAGGTTCCTGAAAGAGGAAAGAACCGAACAAGCGGAGGAGGTGTATCGACAAGTTGCGGAGTGTCTAATCAAACAGCCTCAGCTAATGGAGGGCCTTGCAAGCTGGTTTCATTCTGAGGAATGCAGGTCGGGCAGGAGACTTGCGTGGCAACTGGGGGAGGTCGATCAGGGCTTGGTGATAATGCCTGTTGTGGTGCGGTGGGTAGAAAGTGGTCGGCCTGCTGATTTTATAGTTTACTACCTTGGGGCTGTAGCCAATAGGCTGGGTGAACTGCCGCAGGAGGCCACGGATGCTCTCAACAGGGCGGTGGAAAGCCAGCCGATGCTCGTGGGCCAGGCGACAATGGCAGGACCTTGTTCTATCGCGGGGTTTGAGAGACTAATGAGCTGTATCGATAAGCTGACTCCGGAAGAGCGGCGGATATTTGGCTCGCTTGCGTACGGAAGTTGGCAGAAGTCACTGAGCAGCAAACAGAAACTTGAACTCGTAAGTCGGTTGGAAGAGTTCGCCAGAGTGGGTGATAGCGGTTCGCTTCGGGTCGCTTTTGACCTGCTGGTTGGCTGGAGTGAACATGGCAAGGGTATTCTTGAGGAGCAGCTTGCTGCGGCGGCGATACGATTACTTAGCCTTGCTTCCGAACCTCAAAACGTTGTTGATGACTGGGATTGGAAAGTCGTGGCTGAGCTTTTGATGCCGATTTATCCATCGGAAGTTGCTGACGTATTGGCCGACACTATTACGGATATCGAATCGCACAGGTTTGATCGGTCCAAGTATGCTCAAGAGCTTTTTAAAAAACTGGCTGACTCCCAGCCAGGTGAAGCGATGAAAGCGATCGGACGCTGGATTCTAGATGAGCGCAGGGGGCCTCTTTTCCAATTGTTGGTATTCCGGGGCCTGTTCGACACTATCGGATTAGATACAGTTCGGCCTTGGGTTGAACAGCACGGTGAAATTGCTGCTGTGAGAATTGCTCGTCACTTAGATGAGCCAGCTCTCAATGAAAACGGAGAGCCGGTTATTCCGGAGTTGGCCGATTGGTTGCTTACGAGGTTTGCTGATGACACGCGTGTCTTCCGTGAGTTTTGCATGGGTCGACACTCATTCGAAATTCGAGGTGGGCATGCTAGAGAGTGGCGTGAGGATATCGAACGGCTAACGAAGCCATTTGTGCACGACCATAGGAAGTGGGTTCGCGACTGGGCAAAATACGAGATGGACTGGCTGGAAGAGGAAACTAGCCGCGACGACTTGGAAGAAGACGAGTTTAAACGCACTTAACGTGAATCCTTCCAGAGCGGAGGACGCGCTAAGCCTCGAAGACCCCACACCAATTTACGGCAGACAATTTTTCTCAGCGCTTTTCTAAATTCCACCAACATACTATGAACTATCCACCCCAAAGTAAGCTTACCCAAGTTGTCCACCTTAACAAAATGTTAAAATAGAACAGGGGTAAATTTTCGTTCAAAAAACGCACATTTCTGTCAATTTTTGCAAATTTTTGCTCATTTTTTTACGTTTTTATTTTGCCCATTTCACCCAAACCCTACAAATTAACTCGCCAACCCCCGTTTTTACCCCAAAAATCCAAAATTTTTTTTATCTCTTTCCACATAAGCATTTACAAATTTATGCCATCCGAAAAATACACGATTTTTCGACCAAATGCGCAAGTTCGCCCTACTAAGGGAGACGTCTTTTTT
>JAUWWJ010000375.1 GCA_030616935.1 Planctomycetaceae bacterium | reverse complement strand
ACTAGCTGATTTTTTTGCCTCACTTGGCTTCGGTAGAAGATCATTCCAGGCAGTTTTTATAACATCGGGATCAAAGAGTCGAGCAGCACGTTCGGATAGAGTTGGCTTGCTCTGGGTTGTATCTGTTGGTTTGGTAAGTGTTACCGGATCCGTTTTTGTTGACTTTCGGTTTGCACCATCGGATGTTTTATTTCTGACTGATGGCTGAACAACAGGGACAATGGCTTCCTCAGGTGCTGCCTCTGTTACCTGTTTTTCTGATGGTTGGCCGATTGATTCTACCCATGAGGGGAGTTGCATCGACGAACCAGACTTTTGTTCCACGGCTTGACAATAAAAAGCCGCAGTTACACAAGTGATGAAAAAAGCCGTTGAAACAAGGTGTTGGCTGAAGCGTTGCATCACAATCACGATTTGAAGCCTCCGAAGTCACGTCGGCAAACACTACAAGAATGCCACTGTCACAAAAGATTTTTCGGACACTAGAAGTCGCAGGAAACTGAGTCTAGACCAAAAACAAGTCGAAACGTGTGAAGTACATGATTCGTAGCTTTATTCAATAGATTGGGAAAGATGGGGCATTATGGTTATTCCCCAAGTCGATAAGAAGAGACTACAGTACATAGCATGTTCTTAGGGATCACACTGTCTTGCCGATGTTGGATGAATGGCTAATCGATCAAAACACAATCAGCACATTGTCATTATTGGTGGTGGACTTGCGGGTCTATCGGCAGCGGAATGGCTTCTCCGGCAGGAATTGCCTCCCAAAGTAACTATTGTTGAATCGTCAGATCGACTTGGTGGTATGATTGAAACTGTGAGTCAAGGGGAATGGCTCATAGAACGTTCGGCAGATAGTTTTCTTTCTGTACGTCCCGAAGGAATTGAGTTAGTTGAGCGTCTTGGAATTACCAAGGAACTCATCAGTATCAATCCCGAAGCAAGGAGAGCGCTTATATGGAGCTCACAAAAAGGTGGTGAAAGCGGCTCCCTTCTTCCAGTGCCACGAGGTTTCAGACTGCTCGCTCCAGGGCGAATCATTCCGTTTTTACGATCGAATATTCTTTCTTGTTCTGGTCGTCTGCGGGTTGCTGGAGAACGTTTTATTCCTCGGCGATCACATAAAGATCTTGAAGAAAGTCTTGAGTCTTTTGTCGTTCGAAGGCTTGGTCAAGAAGCATTTGATAAATTAGTTCAGCCGTTGGTTTCCGGTATTTGGACAGCTGATCCAAAGAAACTCAGCATGGCGGCGGCGTGCCCAGAGTTCTTGAAAATGGAACAGGACTGGGGAAGTCTTACGAAAGGTGAAAAGAAGAGAGCCGCGCAGGCGAATGGTACATGCGATTCAAGCGGTGCCCGTTACGGGCAATTTGTATCATTCAAAAGGGGGATGCAGACACTGATTGATGCACTTGAGTCTCGGCTTCGGAACGCTGGTGTGCTGGTGGTTCAGGATCATGTGAGATCCTTGCTGCGAGGTAGTAGTCAATGGCAAGTTGTCCTTGGGAACCAGTCAATTCGAGCCGATGGAGTTGTGCTGGGAGTACCAGCCTCAACAGCTGCGACGATGGTTTCGACAGTGTCACCAAATCTATCAGCTGAATTAAAGAAGATTGAATTTTCAGGTGCTGCCGTTGTTTCGCTCGGATTTGACCGACGAGATGTATCTCATGCCTTGCAAGCCGCAGGCATGATTATTCCAAAGGTTGCAGGCAAGCGAATTCTGGCCGCGAGTTTCTCAAGTAGTAAATTTCCTGGCAGAGCACCATCTGGTGCTCTGCTTATTCGGACTTTTATAGGAGGAGCACTTGATATGAGTATTACGAGGCTCACTGATGAACAAGTCATTGAAAAAGTTCTTGTTGATCTTCGAGCGACAATTGGTCTTCACGGCAGCCCATCAATTGTTCAAGTAGATCGATGGCACAGATCCATGCCACAGTACAACCTAGGACATGTCGAGAGAATAAAAAAAATCCGACAAGTTGAGGCAAAACTTCCGTCTTTTGGCTTAGCTGGAAGTGCGTATGAGGGCGTAGGGATTCCTCAGGTAATCCTATCGGGACAAACAGCTGCAGCCCATGCAATAAAAACGGAGCCTTCACTAGGATAAGCAAGCCTGGCTTATGCCTGAAGTTTACGTGCCTTCAGTTGCGTCTGCCTCATCCTTGTCCTTGGTCGGCTTTTTTTTCTTCATTGATATTTTTTGGACACGAACTTTTGCGAGACCAAGTGGACTCTGTCCCTCTTCCCACTTTTCTAGTTCTTTGAGTTTCGTTATCCGTTCTGCTCGGGTCAATACTCCTCGGTTACCACCACCACCTTTTCGGACTCGGAGGCTTTTATTCATTGTCATGGCGGGGATTCCTACGTTTGAGATGATATTTTTGGTAGAAGCGTTCGAATGAAGTCAAATCGTCGTAAATAGACCAAAATCTAAGTGTAAATCACGTCTTGGGTCCTTCAAGCCCCATTCTCTAGTTCAAACGTGCAATTTTCCGAAGAAAATCTTCCATTGTGTCATGCCGGTTTTCAGGATCAGGCTTGAGACAGTCCATTATGGCCTCTGCTAGGCGATCAGGGATGTCATTGTCCAGTTCTCGAATATCTTGAACCGGTGTGTCATGAGCCAAAGCTGCACGAGCGTCACCACCAGGCCACGGTAACGTGCCACTACAAATTTCATAAGCAGTGACACCAAAGGAAAAGATGTCGAGTCGGTGGTCAGATTGCCGCCGTCGAATGACCTCTGGAGCCATGTAGTTTGGCGTCCCGGTCCGGTTTCCGGGTCGGAGGAACGCTGGCTTATTTGGAACAGAAAGACCAAAATCAAATATCGTAGTCTTGCCTTCAGGACTCATCATCAGATTTCTCGGACAGATGT
>JAUWWJ010000526.1 GCA_030616935.1 Planctomycetaceae bacterium | reverse complement strand
TGAGAGCACCTATGACAGCCGCACGTGTCGCGCCCTGACTTCTTTTTTGCCAAGGGACGCACCGCTCCTTTAACCAAAGAGGCACCAATGCTCTTGTGCGCGAAGACTCTTTTTTCACATCAATGACAGGAGAGGGGTGTGGCACAGATTGTTCGCGTCAAGTTGAGGATTCGATTCATAGAACATCCGTCACCCCACAGACCTTCTGTGGGACACCTGACGAAAGCACCGCAACAGCATCAACACACAGCCGCCCGAACTCCCACACAAGTACAAAAGTTCAGGGGTAACTCAAGTAGGAGTCGTCCATTGATACAGATACGGTGGTTATCGGTCGGAACCAATCAGAAAAGCGGCTATCAGCCAGAGGCCCAAAGAAATTCCCTAAACTCTACAATCAGAAAACTCATAGATTTGCCAAAAATCTCTTGCTGCAGTTGCTTGTACACGCAGAATAAGTCTGGAATTTTAGCCGCATTGAGCCCATTGCATGCTTTCGTTCAAACGACCAAAACAGAAAATAAGAACTTGTAGCCACGTTCTTGGAATCTGACTTTAAAAAAACATGTCAATTGATTGGTTTATTCAAACCTAAAAAATTTGTCGCCATACCTCAGCAACTGACCATTCTTCACGATACGCAGAAGGATCTTCCGCCCACTCACGCCACGCATTTACATCATTACCGAGGTCACGACCGCTCACTTCCTTAAGCGAAGCCACGGCCCGGAATTGAACTGCAGGATCAGGTGCCTCAAGTGCTTCTGCAAGCACGGGTATAGCGGCTTCATTACCGAGAGCACCAAGATCTCGTATCGCATGAAGTCGCACGTCAACATCCTCATCACTCCGGAAACGATTGGCCAGATATTGAACCGCCTCATCTCCTCCTATCTGGAGCCAGGCATCACAGGCAGCAATACGAACGAGGGTATCTGGATCATCAAGTCCACCTATACAGATTGCACGCGAGGACGGGTTGTCGAAGTCTGCACAGAGTTGCAAAATTTCTGCTCTCACTCGAGGATCATGTTCAGCCAACATTTCATTTACAAGTTCTGCTGAAAACTCTGCCTGTGCCTCAGAATCATCACTTCTTGATTTTTTTGCCTGTTGCCGCAGTTCTTTAATTCTTTGATCCGCGTTAAGCCCGTACTTTTCTTTTTCGATTGCAGCCTGTTGTGAATCGACCCAAGGCAAGGAACTTGCACAGCCACCTACAAAACAACTGAGAAAACACCCAGCAACCAAAGCTCTAGATTTCATCATTTTCCGAACGGCCGTACGACGACCCTGAAACAGACATAGTGACATTGTGTAAATAGTCCTGTGGAAAAACAGAGTGTAGAAACTCATACTCTTGAGTGAGGAAAGTACTCATTCACTCGATGCGAAACCAACACCAAAGCTGCCTAGTGAACCGGAAAACAAACTGCCTGCTTTGCCTAGACCGCCGTAACAAGAGTGTTCCTCCTCTTCGACTTTCTCATAATTGAGTCTC
>JAUWWJ010000130.1 GCA_030616935.1 Planctomycetaceae bacterium | reverse complement strand
GTTGAATTTATGAATGATCGAAACGGTGATCATCAAATGCTGGTTCTCACTTGCCATGCTCACGTCGCGGCTCTCTTTAGAGATGCCAAAGCAACCGTTCGCACCCTCAGTTCGAGACAACTGTCAACTGCCAACTCAGCGGACGACAATGTCACACAAGAAGGAGCTTGGCGAGCTGAAGAATACTTCTTTGGCGATGCTGAATAGACAAATCGACAGCAACAGATTGAGCCCAATCACAACGGTGAACACACGAATCAATGTCATACGTGCAGGCTACCCCGCCTCGGAGACCTCAGGAATACGCTCTCGGACCAAAGACAGATACCGTGCTCGCATACCTCCAAGAAGAAGCCCAAGATAGGCATTGCCACCAAGTGAAAGAAAAAGCGCAATCAACGAACCGACCAAAAGAGACCAGGGCTTCTCTCCCTGATCATCGATCATCGCACCCACATCTTTCTTGACAACAGCAGGTTCAGCCGGTGCCACCTTCGGACGCGTTGCTGCTTCTATAACTGTCCGTTCTACAGCCGCAGGCCATCGATCAGCAACATAAATACACACCCTTCTCACATCCCGTTCATCTTCCGGAATATCACTTGTGAAAGTGTACGGGCTTCGGCTGGAGACCAAGTCTGGTTCGACCCGAACTAAGTACTCTCCTCCCCCATCATCACTCGGTACGAATGCTGTCTCGATACCTGTAGCCAACATCGCGGCTGCCAGTGTTAATAATTTGATGAACATAGCTGTTCCTCACAAAAAGTTGATCAATCAAAGATTTCTTAAATAAGCCGCGTACGGCTAGATAATCGAATTTCATTTTTCGACAAGACTGCTGCTTCCTTCTCCTGGCGTTTGGTCGGAAAGCGTGTCGAGTTCAGTCTGCAACATAGTCAAGGCTGCTTGCAAGAATGCAACTGCAATGGGGCCAACAAACACCCCTATGGGCCCTAAGGCACCAACCCCACCAAGAATACTCAGCAGAGCGAGCAGCGGATGAAGTTTCGATTGTCCCTGCAAAACATATGGCTTAATGATGTTATCGACTGTTGAAACCACCAAGGCTCCCCACAACGCAAGACCAAGAGCCGCCCATGTACTCTTTGCAAAAAAGAGCAAATAAAGGCTCGCTGAACCCCAGACTGCTGCAGCACCAACGAAAGGAATAAGTGCACCGAAAAAGGTTAGTAGTGTCAGTAGAAAGACAGCCTGAAGCTCGGCGACGTAAAAACCAAAACCCGCCAGGATGGCCTGGACTATCGCGGCCAATAACGTCGAGCTCACGACAGCACGGCTAACCTCTTCAAATTCTGTGAGAAACTGCCATTGGTATCGCTGATCCAGGGGAATTAACCGCGTGACCGCATCAAACATTCTTGCTCCATCAGCCAGAAAGTAAAACAGTGCAACAGTCATAATAATCACGCCGATGAACAACTTTGCTGCCACGACCGGAGCACGAGTCGCAATGGGACCGAAAATGTCTTCTGCTACTTTCCTTAACTCTGTGTTGATGTCATCAGCGGTGAGGGTAAGCCCCGTCGTCTCATTCACTGATTCAATAAGTCCAGAAAGCACCGTTGGATCAAGCCGCATCCCATGAGGGCTTTGTGCCATTGCAATAGCATCTCCCCCCGCTCGGACAACAAGAAGAGCGAGAGGGACAAGGACGATAATTAAAACAAACCCTGTTGTGAGGCCAGCAGCAAACCATTCCTGCACACCCAACTTCTGCCTCAGTGCTCTATACATTGGGCCAAAGATAACGACAAGCATCGCAGCTAACAGAAGTGGCAATAGAAAAATTGACATGACCCTCAGCGAGAGCAGCCCAAATATCACTACCAGCCCAAGAATTACACCAAGAGAAATCAGACGTGTCATGATGATTCAAAACTCTGGTTCTGTACGTATTCCGGCCGTTTCTCCCGACCACAGACTCCCGATTGTAAACCGCTCTCCAGCAAAGTGGAAAAAATCATTTTTTTGACTCGTAGCGTATGGTTATCCCGTGCAATACTAAGAATGAACCAATATATCGCTAACTGATGCTCTCCCTGCCCCACCGTACCTTATTTGCATGACGCCACCCCACCCTACTGATCGCCCTCGGGTCTCACTTGTAATTCCTATCCGCAATGAAGCGGGCAACATCGGCCCACTAATAGATGAAATTCGGGCTTCGCTTGATGAAGCGGGATTCTCTTGGGAAATTCTAGTTATCAATGATGGTTCGACTGATGAATCGGTCTACGAAGTAGAATCACTTTTTGCTGACGACTCGAAAATTCATCTCATTCATCTTGCAGATGGCCATGGAAAATCTGCTGCACTCTCGAGAGGGTTCGCGAGCGTTCGTGGTGAAGCTGTCGTCATGCTGGATGGTGACGGCCAGGATGATCCGGCCGAAATTCCTGAAATGCTCACAAGGCTAGGTATGGCTCCTGACGGTCAAAGGGCACCAGCAGCAGAAGCCGAGCTTGTGAATGGTTGGAAAACACCGAGGCTTGACCCTTGGCACAAAACGATGCCATCGCGGGTTTTTAACTTGATGGTCAGTTGGCTTACAAACGTATCGCTTCACGATCATAATTGTGGACTGAAAGCAATGCGACGTGAGGTTGCTCAGCGGCTACCGCTAGCAACAGGCATGCACCGGTTCATACCTGTTTTAGCTGCTTCCTTTGGAAGCCGTATTGTCGAACAACCGGTCCATCATCGCCCACGTACACAGGGAGTCTCTAAATATGGCGTTGGGCGTTTCTTTCGTGGACTTTTCGATCTCATCTCTGTTTGGCTCAAGTTACAGACCGGTCGACTCGGCGCAGCATCCCGAAAGAATTCTCCAGTCGATCCTACGGCTCCTCTTCGGAAATTCATGTATGGACTCCTTGCTCTTATTGCATGCAGCAGTGTTCTCGGTCGGATCGCTACGGTAACAACAGTAGATCGATTAGCACTCGAGAAGCGGTTGGTTCAAGAAGCCGTTACACGACGAACGACAGGCAGGGCAACTCAACTCACCTCTGCTGAAGAATCGGCTCTTCGACGCGAACTGTCGAATCGTATCCGACGCGAGAAGGGAATTTTCCGTCCCTTTCTTTCAGCGAATGATCGGAGCCGGTGGCTGACAATCCGAAGTCTTGCAGAACACGGGACATTTGCGATTGAAGACCTCGCAGCAGAGCCTGGATGGGATACCATCGATGCTGTCGTTCATCCAGACAAAGCTGGCACGCTTCATCTGTACTCGAGCAAACCGCCGCTCCTTTCTCTTCTGCTGGCCGGGCCATACTGGTTGATTGTTCAAACAACGGGATGGACTCTTGGAGACCATCCGTTTCTTCTTGGTCGTTTCATGCTGGTTCTTTACGGACTGATTCCTTTGGGGATTATCATTCTCGCATCGTGTAGCTGTATTGAACTTACTGGCGTGACTGATCGAGGGAAAATCTGGTCTGCGGCAACTATCGCTTGTGGCACTCTTCTCACAACATTTGCAGTAGCGTTAACCAATCACTCCTTTGCCGCAGCGTGTACAGCGGTAAGCCTTTACTGTGTTTTGGCTGTCACTACAAAGGGAAGACACTCATGGTTGCTTTTTGCCGTAGCCGGACTGACGGCTGGTCTTGCTGCAGCTTTTGATCTGCCGGCACTTGCTTGGACTATGGCTGTCATCGGAATACTAGCCCTAATTAACTGGCGACAGACTGCTCTCGCTACTCTTCCTGCCGTGATTGCCGTTTTGATTGCAGCCGTTGGATCGAATATTCTTGCTCATGATTCAGCATGGCCACCATACGCATTTCGTGCGGCACCAACTTCTTCTAAAATATCTTTGGAATCTACTGAAACACAAGTTGCTGTAAATCAGTGGAATCCAGAAAACTGGTATGACTATCGATTCAAGATGCCGAACGGTCGAGTGATTGAAAGCTATTGGCGATCACCTAATGGTATCGACCGTGGTGAGGCATCAATTACCCGCTATGCATTCCACGCAATCATTGGACATCACGGAATATTTTCACTCACACCTGCATGGATTCTCGTACTTCCTGGCCTCATCTTCATGCTTCGGAGAACTGGATATGGATGGCAGCTTTTATCCTTTGCAATTATCACTGTTTCGATCACTGTTATTGCCTTTTACTTGACCCGACAGCCATGGGACCGCAACTACGGCGGATCGACGAGTGGGTTCCGCTGGGTATTCTGGCTGGCACCAATTTGGATAACTGCCCTCACCCCGGCATCTGATCGTTTGGCTGCTAGTCGAACAGGCTCCTTAGTCTTATTGATACTGCTTGGACTTTCGGTCCTATCCGTTGCAGCACCCACTTGGAACCCATGGACACATCCCTGGCTTTACCAACTACTTAATTATCAGGGATAATCCGTGTTCAATTATTGATAGCGCAGACGGTTCTTTTGATTCAACACGCAGTTCGAAAGTAACCACTAAATCTATCGAAATAAGCAGGCGACAAGCCAAAGGATGTCAACGAACGCTCCCCCCCCCCCCCAAAGGCTCCCTAGGTTGTGCAGAGAAAATATCCATAATGACTAATGTTCGTCCAATACGTGTATTTCTATTTGATGACCACGAAGTTGTCCTACAAGGAATCTCCGCAATTTTGCATGACGGCCACATCACCGTCGTGGGAACGGCACAGTCAGGGGAGCAGGGGCTAGAAGACTGCCGCACGCTTCAGCCCGATATTGTTTTGCTCGACGTGAGACTTCAAGGTGGCGAAGATGGAATTTCACTCATCAAGCCACTACAGGACATCTGCCTGAAGTGCCGCGTTATTGTATTCACTGCTTTCGATAGCCCCACTGCTATAGCCCGAGCTGCAGCTGCTGGTGCCACTGATTTCATCCTTAAGACAACCAGCAAAGACACCTTACTCGCTACCATCGAGGGTGCCGCGGCTAATGCGACACCTCGTCCCGACAGTAAATTAAAAAAACTGACAGCACGTTTATCAAAAAGAACACTACCCTCAGATATCAATGCTCCCTTAACACCGCGAGAGTTTCAAGTTTTGAAGATCATTTCACTAGGACTTTCTAATCAAGAAATTGCTAACACGCTTGGAATTAGTATCGAAACAGTGAAAGAACACGTACAGAACATTTTACGAAAACTTCAAGTCAAAGACCGCACTCAGGCTGCGGTTTGGGCCGTTCGGCAGGGTTTCGATAACTTGTGATAGACAACGAATCACAAAAGCTCACTTGCAAGATCCGCAAGTGCAGACCTTTCACCTTTTTCGAGTGTAATGTGCGCAAATATTGACTGCCCTACCATCCTGTTAATGAGATAACTCAGCCCATTCGAAAGAGTATCGAGATAGGGCTGATCAATCTGACGTATGTCACCCGTAAAAATAATCTTCGTACCCTCCCCTGCACGAGTGATTATTGTTTTCACCTCATGTGGCGTGAGGTTCTGAGCTTCGTCAACGATAAAAAATATCTTTTGCAAGCTGCGACCACGAATATAAGCCAAGGGCGTCACCAGTAGTTTTTCAGATTCTCGCATCTC
>JAUWWJ010000105.1 GCA_030616935.1 Planctomycetaceae bacterium | reverse complement strand
GGAGAGTTCTTGGTGTCCCATGACTTGCGGTAACGCTAATGTTTCCTGCGAGAGTATCGAGAGTAAAGTTTCATAAAGAGGCCCTTGGACTGTTGAGGTTACAACACCGAGATTCACCTGGTGCGGCAGTTTTAGGTCATCGCGGATGGCTCGAAAATAAAGCCCATCAATGAGGTCGACCCGGGCCTTAGTATTTTCAATAACCTGAGGTTGTTTCGAGTAAATGTCCCAACGAAAAGCTGTGTTTGCACAGAAATCTTTGTGTGATTCAGTAACGAGTCGATTGCTGGTCGTCCGGAAAAGATCTTGAAATTCTGGTCGTACGCAAAGGTCCCAAAAATTGGTGTGGATTGGAAGGCTTCCAACAAATGACATCTCAGCTGTGCCAAACATGGAAGCCACCTCTGAAAAATAGAAGCTAGTCCAATGCTCGTTGAGATATTCATGAGCAAGGTATCGTAAGTCCTGCTTCAAAAGCCCATCAACGTACGCTGCTGCGTTAGGATTATCCTCAAAGTATTTTGCCTTTTTGTCGCGGATGAACACAAGGTAATTCAGGGCATCACGAATTCTTTGGGTTGTGTCACCTTGTCTCAGTGCGGCGTACTGGCGAAGAATTCCGCGGATTGGCTGGAGATGAGCCCAGCCCGGCATTGCGTTGTAACTGACGAGGAGAAGACCCCCTGGCGCGAGATGCTTCTTTGCAATAGCAAGTATTTGCTCTCTGACCTCTGGTGAAACCCAGCTAAAGACACCATGAAGAGTCAGGAATTCAAATGTGCCAATGTCTTTACTCAGGCTTCCGAAATCAGAAGTTATGGCCCTTGCATTTGTCAGTCCGCCTGCCGATATGTCTTTTTCAATAGATTCAATATGGCTTGAATTGATGTCGACGCCTAAGAATTCTCCCTGGGGATTTGCTGCAGCAAGTGTGGTGAGAGATCGTCCAAGTCCACATCCAAGTTCAAGATATCGAAAGCCATCAGTAGTTTTTGGAGGATTAACACGATTTAGTGACGCAGCGTATCGCATCGCTGTAGGTGACATGTGTGGGTAGAAGCCCGGGATATAATCAAGATCAGTGATATAGCCAGCTGCTGTCATGTGTGAGCTTTTTCTATTCTGTAATCCGCGGAATCAAGATATTCGAGCATGAGCGTACTCTTGTTTTTAGTTGCCACCAACCCGCTGCTCGTAGTCGTCTTTGTATTGGGCGTGGACGAGATAAGGGGACGGAAGGTACATTTCTGATGAGTTTTTTATCAGCAATGTGATTTGAATGTCTTTTGTAGGATTCTCGTTAGATGCTGAGACGTAGCTTTATTCCAGAAAATTTTCTGCCTGACCTTATGGCGGGCGTTGTTGTTTTTCTAGTCGCGTTACCACTCTGTCTTGGAGTACCCCTAGCTGCTCGGGCGCCGCTGTTTTCCGGTATCGTAGCCGGAATTGTGGGAGGCATAGTAGTTGGCGGTTTAAGCGGGTCTCGCACCAGCGTTTCCGGTGGATCCCCAGCATTGATCGCCATAGTTTCTGCGCAGACAACAGCTCTGGGTGGATTTGATGCTTTTCTTACTGCCGTCTTGTTAGCAGGTGTGATTCAGTTGGCTTTAGGTTTCCTCAAAGCAGGATTTATTTCTTCATTCTTTCCAACGAGTGTTATTAAGGGACTGCTTGCGGCAATAGGCGTAATCATCATCCTGAAACAACTGCCGCATTTGATTGGGTATGACATTGACCCAATAGGTGAGATGTCGTTTAACCAACCGGACCGCGAGACCACATTTTCAGACCTGCCGAAATCCATTCAGTATTTTTTGCCAGGGGCAGCAACAATAGGTATTGGGTCTCTTCTTGTCGTTATTGCTTGGGATCAAATCAAATGGTTGCGGAGAACACGTGTCCCTGGCCCCCTTATTGCAGTAATTGGGGGCACTGCCGTGAATGTCTTGCTCAAACGTATGGGTAGTCCATGGGCTATCGGTCCTACTCATCTTGTTTCTGTTCCACTACCTAATGGTCCAGAAGGATTAATGGGCCTTATAACATTCCCCGATTTTTCTTCCCTCGCTGATTCCAGGGTCTACATCTCGGCTGCCACCATTGGAATCATTGCAAGTCTGGAGTCACTTCTGGCGATTGAGGCAGTCGACAAAATTGATCCGCGGCAGCAGCGCACCCCTCGAAATCGAGAGCTTTTGGCACAAGGTGCGGGAAATGTAATTTGTGGTTTGCTAGGCGGGTTGCCTGTGAGTGCAGCGGTGATTCGCGGGACTGCGAATGTCAATGCTGGGGCGCGGACGCGATTCGCGACTGTTTCGCACGGTCTTTTGTTGTTGACGTGCGTCCTCCTTCTTCCTGCGTGGTTGAATGAAATACCCTTGGCAACACTCGCCGCTATTTTGATCAAGACAGGCTACCGATTGACAAACCCAAAGCGGTACTACCAGTTGTGGCAAGAAGGGTACTCTCAGTTCGTACCATTCGTTGCAACAGTCCTTGCAATCGTTCTCACGGATCTTTTAGTAGGGATTGGTATTGGGCTTACCTGCAGTATTATTTTTATCTTGCACTCTAACTATCGGCGGCCACTCACTAAAAAACTTGAGCGGCATGCATCAGGAAATATTGTTCGCGTTGAATTGGCAAACCAGGTGACATTTTTCAATCGTGCCGCTTTGCAGTCGGTTTTGTATGATGTCCCACCGGGAGGAACACTGTTAATCGATGCTTCGAATGCAGACTACATCGATCCCGACGTGATTGATTTATTGTCTGACTTTCAGAAAACAGGGGCGCCCGCACGATGGGTTCAGTTGAGTCTAGTTGGCTTTGGTGAACGGTACCCAAACCTTCATGATGAAATACGATTCGTGGAGCATTCAAGCCATGAAGTGCAGCAGTCTACGAGTCCTGCAGAGGTGCTGGCAATGTTACTCGAGGGCAATAGTCGCTTTCGTGTAGGAGAGCCACTCAAGAGGAGTATGGAGAGGCAAAGAACTGCAACTGCGACGGGGCAGCACCCTCTTGCGGTGATTTTAAGTTGTATTGATTCACGTTCACCGGCTGAGGCAATTTTTGACCTCGGTCTTGGTGATGTTCTTAGTGTTCGCGTGGCAGGTAATATCATAACCGAGGAGGTAATCGGTAGTATTGAGTTTGCCGCGATTGTCGCTGGAGCAAAATTAGTGGCGGTTGTCGGGCATACGAGGTGTGGCGCGATTGAGTCATCCGTGACGAATTACTGTTGCCCCGATCAATCGCTCGTTCCAGAATGCGTGCATGCCAGAGGTATTCTTCGGGAGGTGGCAAAGGTTGTGGACGAGGACGACTGTCGTGGTGTTGCGGCTTCGACGATCGAAGCACAACAAGAGATCATTGATTCAGTTGCACGACGTAATGTTGTTCGGGTTGTTCGGAAACTGCTCGAGGGGAGTGAGGCACTTACAAGTCAGGTGCAAGAGGAGCGGCTTGGTGTTGTTGGGATGATGTATGACGTAGTCAGCGGTGAGGTGCACGTTATTGATGAGACGCGTCATGGCGTCTAGCTTACTGTTTCTTTTTTCGATAAACATTTGGACGGACGTCTAGCTCAAGATCAGCAATATCATTGCGATCAATATGCTCCCAGGCAATTGCGCCCATCGCAGCGTTATCAGTGCAAAGGTCGGTTGGAGGAATTAGAATTGTTGCATGATGTCGTTGCCCTAATTCTTCAAGGGCACTCCGCAGTGCCTTGTTTGCCGTTACTCCACCGCCAACAGCGACAACACGGCAGCCGGTCTTTTGGATGGCTAAACCCACTTTAGCCACGACAGATTCGACAGCTGCTTGCTGAAAAGAAGCCGCAAGATCAGCGCGTTCCTCGTCCGTTAAGATGCGCGCATGCTGATCACCTGGGGGCCAAATTTGATAGCGAACAGCCGTTTTGAGGCCACTGAAACTAAAATCAAGGCGAGAGGAGTCGTTCGCAAGTGGCCGCGGGAATCGGTGAGAACGCGGATTTCCGTGTTCCGCCAATTTCTCAATCTGTGGTCCGCCAGGATATCCAAGTCCAAGCAGGCTTGCGACTTTATCGAAAGCTTCGCCAACGGCATCATCGATAGTGCCCCCGAGAGCCTGGAGAGTGATTGGGCTATGCAATTGAAAGAGCGAGGTATGGCCTCCACTGGCTACGAGTCCAATCGCAGGGTATTTCAGTTCTTCGCCAAATGCTAAACGGCATGCGTAGAGGTGTGCAGCAAGATGATCATATCCAATGAGTGGTACGTGCAGCGATGAAGCTATCGCTTTCGCAGCTGAAAGACCAATAAGAAGGGAGCCGATCAGCCCTGGACGAATAGCCACTGCAACTGCTTTGATCTGCGATTGTTGAATACCAGCCTTATCGGTTGCCTGATTAATGATCGGTATAATTCGTTCAACATGTGCCCGTGAAGCAATTTCTGGCACAACGCCTCTCCATCGAGCGTGGAGTTCATCTTGGCTTGCTACAACGCTAGAAAGAATTTTTCTCGCTGGCGAGATGATTGCAGCAGCTGTTTCATCACAGGTTGTCTCGATAGCGAGGAGTGGCATGGCCCAAGTTTACCCCAGCAGTTCCCCTGTACCTACTGGCTTAGGTTCGTCATGGCGAATCACGATTAATAGTCATACCACATGCCAATGCCAGCACGATTCTGATTCAACGCGGTAATTTTTCCAGTCGTCGGATTGGTCTCTGTAAATTCATACTGTGGGTCAGAGCCGTAAAGATATTCGAAGCCAATCCGAAGCAGTTTTTCGCTTTGATAGCCTCGCCATGCCCATCCAACTTGAGCACAGACGTTGCCTCCCCAGTTGAGCTCTTGGCGAGTCATCCCATTCACGGCAAAGAATGGTGCTCCTCGAATGACCGTTGGTCTAGCCTGAATTAATTCGGTACCAAATTGGAATTCCCACGGTTTCGATCCGCCAGCATTGAAGAAGGACCAGCCCACTTCACCATAAAGTCGTAGCCAGTCGTACATGTAGTAGGAATTGCCAAAGACAATGACATCACGAACGTAGTTCACTCGATCAAAAGTCCCATATTTAATAAGGAACTCATCGCCGATGTGCGCACTATTGTGATAGTACGCAATTTTCGTTTGCCAACGACCGATGCCGTAAACCAACGGGATACCAAAGCGGTAATCAGCGGATCGAAGGTCACGATCGTCTCCGGGGTCTAGCCTTACGAAGGCCGCTCCTTCTAACTGCATCTCGAAACCCTGTGGGTGCAATTCTGTATTGGATCCGTAACGAAGAACGGAAACTCTTCCACCGAGGGTTGAATCCCACAGCCAGCCGTTTCGTTCGTTACGGCGACCAGGAATAGGTGACGGACCAGTGTCGTCGTACCAAACCGTTGCAAGACGTGGTTCTTTCGGGCCTGCTAGGTAGCTCGTGTAGATCAAGTTATTTGGAAGTAACTGCCAACACCAGGGACGTGGTGCCCATAGATTATCAAAGCAATCATTGAAATTATTTTTAGGAATCGCGCAGCTATCACAACCCGATATCCCATTGTACGGCATGTCTAAAAAAACTGGCCCATGTTGTTCAACTGGAGGTAGAACCTGAATCGGCTGCCCGTCTGCTGGTATAGTGGGAATGAGTTCGTGTTCATAGACTTCGTTGTAGAAACCACTGGCATTGTCAGGCTCTGGCATTATCGAGCCTAACTGAAGAAATTTGAGTTCCTGTTTCTGACCACTACGGTTGTTTTCAGAGGAATCCCTATGAAATTGCTTTGAATCCCAACCAAGTGGTTTGGCAAGTACAGAGTCGGCATGCCAGGATAACACGAGCATCGCCGTAAATGTGCCGATCATTGGGAAGTACGTGAGTGCAGTTCGCACAAATGCCGAAGGACTGTAGCGAAGGGTGGGTGCGTTTTCTGGCGACATGTGATGGTGTGATGACAAGATTTAAGCGTACTGTTTGTCGCGTCAAAAAGGTTTTACGGTGTCACACACTCGTGTGCAGCTATCACTCTAGAGTCTTTTTCGTCTGGAACCACTGTCGGTTTTATAGAGTTTTTGAATGTCTAGTGATTTTCCCTAAATACTCTTGGGTGGGCTGATTCCCTCGTCTATGTCATTTTCCT
>JAUWWJ010000134.1 GCA_030616935.1 Planctomycetaceae bacterium | reverse complement strand
TCTCGGCGATGTTTGTGGAAAGAATAATTTTCCGACTACCATCACTTAGAAGAACTGCGTCCTGCTGTTCTGGTGGCAGGTCACCAAAAAGTTTTTCCAGTCGGCAGCCCGATCGCCTCACGAGTTCTTCTATTTTGTTCGCCGTTGCAAATATTTCTCCAACGCCCGGAAGGAAGACAAGAACATGCCCCTGCGTATCACGCAGTGCCTTGGGGACCAGCGAGTGAATCAGATCAGGAAGATTCCGGGGGGACACTTTCGACCCCACATGTTGTGCATACGTGAGCTCGACGGGAAATGAGCGATCGGTCGCAGTGATGACTGTTGCTTCCCCTAAATAATGAGCAACTGCATCGGCATTAAGTGTTGCACTCATGATGAGAACCCGAAGGTCTGGCCGGGTCGTTTCCCGCAGATTCTTCAGCAATCCAATGAGAAGATCCATTTCGAGAGACCGTTCATGAAATTCATCAAGAATGACGCACCCAACACCGGACAGCGATGGGTCGGCAACACATTGCCTGAGAAGCACGCCGGTAGTTTGTATGCAGAGCGTTGTTGCATGGGACACCTTCGAATCAAAGCGAACTCGGTACCCAACTTCATCACCGAGCCGACACCCCCGTATTCTGGCGATCTGCCCAGCAATGGCCCTCGCGGCAAACCGCCGAGGCTGGACCAAAACCAGGCTTTCCCCCGGCCTCAGCCCATCATGGACAGCACTTGGCACAAGTAACGTTTTTCCCGAACCTGGAGGTGCTCCAACCACTACAGGACCAGATTCTGCCGCTTTGAGAATGTCGTGAAGTACTGAAGCGACAGGCAAATTATTGAGAAACTCGACATCATCTGTGCATTTGTTCATGGTGTCGAAAAATGTATGAATTCGAAAGTGCGGACGGCGGCGACGAGTTTGCTATAACTAATGTATGAGCACTGCAACAATCAAACCGACCCCAATTGCACGCCGTGCAATTGAAGACTTTCCTAACTTCGACTTGGCAAAGCTGCTTGAGACAGTATTTGACCCAATACAAGGTTGTCGCGTTGCGATCTTGATTGATCTAGCGGATACCAGCCAGATGAAGGATTTTGCTTTCCTCTCAAATCCGGAACTGACCATTCAGCACAAAGCCTACTCGGTTTTTTATCAGGGCCTCCAGAGTGGTACCGCAGACAAACTCGGTGTCTCAGGCGGCGAGATGTTTGCCTATCATGAAACAGGCGGCAGCAATCTAGACCTCCCCGATGAGGCAGTTGATAGCACAGGGAAGACAATTTCTCTAAAAAATTCGGTCTACACGAAATATGACCTGATCTTGTGCATCTCTACTTTTTCGGCCACCGCTCCACTGACGGCCTTTGCAAAAGAATTCGGGTTCCGCGGCGCAACCCTCCATGGGCTCAACGATATTATTCTTGCGACTGGGCTCGCGGTGGACTATCGGGAAGTGAGCGTAGAAGCGGAGAAACTCCGGCTCGCTCTCACAAAAGCTGATTCATTTGAGATCGATTTTGAGATGAATAAATCGCAATACCAACTCAGGATCGAGTGCGACGGACAAGAAGCTCAAAAAAGCCACGGATTCTGCCTCGGAAAAGATCCAGACATTGCGAACCTCCCTGCTGGTGAAGTCTATTTCGTGCCCACCGGCGCGACGGGGAACTTTCCGATGAAGTTTGACGATGGCACTACCGCAGTCATGCACGTTGAGAAAGGCCGTATTCACACGGCGACATTCGTAGCGGGCGATCAGTCTGTCATTGATGCTTTTAATTCAAAATTGAAAGCTGACCCCGTCACAGGAGAAATTGGTGAACTCGGTTTTGGGACGCAAGATCTCCCTGTTTCAGGTCGTGACATTCAGGATGAAAAAGTGCTTGGAACACTGCACGTCGCCACCGGACGCAGCGATCATCTCGGTGGCCATCTCACCCCAGACCTATTTGCTGAAAAACTTCACGCGACACACGATGACATTCTCTTCTCACCATCAAAGACTCCAGAAATTCGTGTTACGCAGGCTCGCATGATCCGGGGCACAACGACTGAGGTCGTCATCGAAAATTTTGAGCCGTCGAGCTACCTTCGGGAAGCGTTGGCAGAGTAGAAAAACATCCAAACTACCCTGATGGATGCGCTGCAATCCGGTGACCTCGGCGAAATTCTGCAGGTGCAATACCGAACACCCGTTTAAAGGCTCGTGAAAACTGGTATTGATCAGGATACCCAAGACGACGTGCCGCCTCTCGTACCAACACCTGCTCATGTGCCAGCCAATCTGCCGCAAGGCTCATTCGTTGGCGAGTCAAAAGCTGATATGGGCTGTCCTCACCAAAACGCACGAAAAGACGACAGGCATATTCGGGGGAAATTTTAGCCACTGCACATGCCGCCTCTACTGACTGCCATTCAACACACCGATCGACCAGAATCCGTCGGAATTGCTCATAACTTCTGAATGCTCGGTCATCGACTGCCTCCTCCGGCATGATCCGCTGCTTGACTTTCGCAAGAAGCACTCCCAACAACTGGGTGCACAGTGTCTCGCTATGAGCAGAGGGCGGTGATCCACACCGCAACATTAAATCAAAAATTTCACGAACTTCATCCGGATGACTCACCCTCATCACTGACCCAGCAGTAAGGCCCATTCTCCGCAACCTTGCCCCCGCCTGTCTTCCAACAAAGTCGACGTAGTGTTTTCGAAGTAATTGCTTAGTATCGGTCTCTATACGATGCGGCATTCCCGGCCCGTACGCAAAAAGGGTTCCGGCATGTATTGGTAACGCTTCGTTCGCCTGCCCGGCTGCTGCAGCTTCTCCAAACCAGACTTTCCCTTTTCCTGCACACACAAATTCAAGGCAAAAATAAGGAAAGTCTTTTCGACTAATGACATAATCCTTACGCACATGTTCATATCCTCCGCAGGCCACTGCAAGTGATTGTGACCGATCCGGTAGCAAGTCAAGAAAGTACCGCTGTGATGCGCCGACCTGCCGTGATACGAAGAAAGGAAGTTTCTTTCTGCTCGTTCGCGGTGAATGTGTCTTTTTCATGAGGTCAAGAATAGCTATCCTTTAGTCAAGAATCACTATCCTCCGCTATTTGCCGAGGCTTTAAACTATCTTCCGCTTATCCACCCCCCAACCCTCTACCCAACAGACTATTATGCGAACACTGCCACGTTTCTCATTTGGTGTCGGCGACCGTTTTGGTCATGAAGCCACAGCACAACTCTCAGCCTTCCAAAAACTAGCACAGGCCGGCATACAGGTAGCGCCGGTCTGGAATAAATCTCACCGAGAGCACGGATTCATTGGCAGCCATCCCGAAGACGTGCGTGCGGCTGCAGCCTCAGCTATTGTTGAGTCTAGCTGGGACGGGCCATGGTATGTTGATGCTGATCACATCCGTCTCGACACGGTAGATGGCTACCTCGAATCCAGTGACTTTTTTACTATTGATGTGGCTGATTCAATCGGACAGCCTGCGGATGAGTCCGACATTCGAACGTTTATCGCCGCTCACCCAGAACTATGTAAGCCGGTTTCCATCCCTGGCATTACCAAGGTTATACGTCTTTCAGAAGAAGGAACCGCGAGTATTGTCCGCAAGTACCACAAAGCCTGCAGGGACGCGGCGACGATCTACAACCATATTGCTGAGAAACGAGGTGACGACGTTGTCATCGAAGTCAGCATGGACGAGACGGACGAGCCACAAACACCTCCAGAATTACTTGTAATATTAGCCCTGCTCGCTGATGAGAAAATACCGGTACAAACCGTCGCCCCAAAGTTCACTGGGCGATTTAATAAAGGCGTCGACTACGTTGGCGACCTTGCACAATTCGAGCAAGAGTTTTCTGATGACATTGCCGTATGTAGTTTCGCAGTCCAGCAATACGGCCTGCCCGACACGCTTAAGCTTTCTGTTCATTCTGGCAGTGATAAATTCTCACTCTATCCCATCATCCGTCGGGTCCTCAAGGCAACTGGAGCAGGCGTTCATCTCAAAACAGCCGGTACCACGTGGCTTGAAGAATTAATCGGACTCGCGGAAGCTGGAGGAGATGGGCTTCAACTGGTACGTGACGTCTATCGATATGCGATTGAGCATCGTGACGAACTTTGTGGTCCGTATGCAACGGTCATTGATATTGATCCAAACAACCTGCTTTCTGTCGAAGACTTTGATACGCTTTCAGGCCCCGATACGGCCGCAACTATTCGACACATCCAAAACGACAAGCGGTTTAATCCTCATGTCCGCCAGCTTCTTCATATTGCGTTCAAGGTCGCAGCGGGAGAAGGCGCTCGATATACCGATTTGCTCAAAGAACATCGGGCGATTGTGGCAGACCAGGTAACCACGAATCTGTACGAGCGACATCTCCTTCCACTCTTTGCCCAATAAATATGCTGCTCCATTAATGTTTCTTATAGAAAGCCCTGCATGAAATCGGCTATCACAATTTGTCTGGTACCTGAAGCAGCACGTGGACCGTTTGTATTCCATGATGGACTCCCAAGCGGATGTCAACATGCTGCAGATGCTGGCTTTGACGCCGTTGAAATTTTTCCATCAAGCGCAAGTGAATTTCCAAAACAAGAACTCCATACGCTTCTTGAACAGACCTCTCTCGACCTTGCTGCCGTCGGAACCGGCGCTGGTTGGCTGAAGCAACGGCTCTCGCTCACAGATACAGACCCAGCTAGGCGGCGAGAGGCTATACAATTTGTTGCAGAAATTATTGAAACTGCAGCAGAATTCAATGCTCCAGCCATCATCGGATCAATGCAGGGCCAAGCCAGCGACATCACCCACCGCTCGGAATCATTGGGGTTGCTGGCGGAGGCCCTTGGCACACTCGGCGAACATGCGCAGCAACACGGTCAGGTACTTCTCTACGAAGCGCTCAATCGCTACGAAACCAATCTCCTGAACACTCAGGAAGACGCAGCAAACTTCCTCATCGAGCATTCTCTTGTGGGCAAGGGAGTGCGGCTCCTCTGCGATCTCTTTCATATGAATATCGAAGAGCAGAATATACCAGAGACGATTACCCGTCTCGGTCGCCTCGGTTCAGACCTCATCGGTCATGTGCACTGGGCCGACTCAAACAGGAGGGCAATGGGCCTCGGCCACACCGATTCAACCGCACTATATCGTGCACTCAACGCGGTTGGGTATGACAACTATCTAGCCGCAGAAGTCTTTCCACTGCCTTCTGCAGCCGAGGCAGCCAGCCAAACCATTTTGTCAATTGAGGCCTTCACATCTTCATAGCCCCTCTTTCTAAACACTGACCAGTCCTATGCTGAAAACCCCACTTCTCCACCCTGAAATCCTGAGGATTCTCGCAAGCGGTGGCCATCACTCACTCATCCTCATCGCTGACGGCAACTATCCGGCTACCACCAAATGTGGTCCAAATGCCACCGTCGTGCCCCTCCAGCTTATGCCCGAT
>JAUWWJ010000317.1 GCA_030616935.1 Planctomycetaceae bacterium | reverse complement strand
GGACTTATTCTGCTTGGCTGCACTCAAAGAGTCTTGGTTGCAGGCTCGCTGGGAACACCAAATATCATCTTCGTACTTTTCGATGATATCGCGTATGGCCAACCTACAAGCTATCGAACTGAGAGTCCTTTTCGAACACCAAACATTGACCGTCTGGCTCAGGAAGGAATGCTTTTTACTGATGCCCATGCCGCAGCAGCAAACTGCACTCCTACCCGATATGGTGTGTTAACTGGAAGATACCCGTGCCGTATCGGGCAGTTCGGCGTCCTGAAAACATATTCGCCACCAATCATCCCAGCTGATCGACCAACAGTGGCGTCATTCCTTCAGCAGCAGGGGTACCACACAGCATGTATTGGGAAATGGCACCTCGGCATGAACTGGATCGACGGGAAGCCGGGCACGGAAACGAAACTCCCGATTGGAACAAAACTTACAGAAGGACCGAACTCACGCGGCTTTGATTACTTCTACGGGTTCACGCATGCTCGAAACATTGGGTCAATTATTGAACAGGATACCGTAGTACAAAACGTTGACGCTGTTGATAACCAGCCTCTCATGATCAAACAGGCCGTGAAATACATCAATGACCGTGGAGAAAACGAACAGCCATTTTTTCTTTACTTCCCAATGTGCCCTCCGCATAATCCAATAGCACCCGCCGATAACATGAAAGGTAAAGGCGGTATATCTGGCAAAGAGTCTCGGTATGGAGATTGGGTCTACCAAGGGGACCACATGCTTGGCCAGATACTAGACGCACTCGAACAGACTGGACAAACAAAGAATACGCTCATCATTGCCACAGGAGACAATGGTGCTGCGAAACGACCGTACCCTCCACTGCGTGAGGCAAAGAGCAGCATTTACGAGGGTGGTCATCGTGAGCCTTTCATCGCGAGATGGCCCGGAAAAATCGCTCCAGGCTCGACAACGAGTCAAACCATCTGCCTCACCGACTTATTCGCTACGTGTGCAGAGATTCTGGACAAATCGTTACCTAGTCACGCCGCTGAAGATAGTGTCAGTTTTTTCCCCCTGCTTTCTGGTACGCCTGATGGACCGACTCGTGAGGCGACCATTCACCAAGCACCCGGGGGACTAGCAATCCGAAGGGACGAGTGGAAATTGATTTTTCACAGAAGTGGCCAACGTGAATTGTTTAATCTCGCTTCAGACATTGGAGAGACGACAAACCAGATTGACTCTCACACTGACATCAGTAAATCACTCGAAGCGATGATGCTTCGTTATATTAACGAAGGCCGCAGCACTCCCGGAAAACCGCAGGAAGTAGAATTTGACCTTTCTTCCATTCTTGGAGGAAAGAAAGGCAAGAGAAGCGAAATACAGCAGTAGCAAAAGCCTTGCGTTTCTCTGCACGCTCAAGAACTGTTGAGCACATCACATAGACCAGGAAAAACAATGAAGAACTCTTTTGCTCAAAACGTATTGAGTGTATTTTTCTTACTGATACCTCCACTTTCTTTCCTGTGCGAAAAAGAAATTGCAGCAGCAGCAGCAGAGTCCCGCCCAAATATTCTTTTTATCATTACAGACGATCAGGAGCGGCGTGAATTTAACTTCCTCGAAGAAGGAAGAACAGAACACGGCCAACCTCGAAACCTGAGTCCTCATATTGATCGCCTTGCTAGGGAAGGCGTGGTCTTTTCAAATCAATACGTGACCAGCCCCGTCTGCACACCATCACGTTTTTCTGTTCTCACAGGGAACTATGCAAGCCGATCTGCAAGTTTTCAACGGAATGTCGATCGAGGTGAACAGGTAAACATCACATGGAATTGTCATATTGATTCCGCAACTCCCAATCTCGCGAAAACTCTGCAACAAACCGGTTACTACACCGGTGCGGTTGGAAAAAATCATGTCATAGAGGTCAAAGGTGTATCCAGAAATGACGGCCCAGCGGAAGACGCTGACCCGACTGACCCCGAAGTGTCTCAATACTATGCAGAGAAACAGGAGAAACTTGTACACGCTTTCAAGCGGTGCGGATTTGATTTTGCAGCGAACCTCTACCAGGGAAATCTTCCGGGACATACCTGCAAAGCACTTGAATTTCACAACATGGACTGGATCACAAGTGCTGCGATTGAATTTCTTGATACCTGGTCAACGAAAAATAAGCCATTTTTTCTTTACATGGCAACAACACTCAATCATGGACCGGGCCCTCGATACAAAAAATATACAGGTAACCCACTGGCGACACCCGCAGGCTTACTGGAACAACCGCTCTCTGTTCAGCCTGAAAGAAAAACAATTCCAGAACGGATCACAGAGGCCGGTCTTTCTGGTGAACAAACTGCTTGCGATGTTCTTTGGCTCGACGATGGCATTGGTGCAGTTCTTCAAAAACTCAAGAAAATGGGGGAACTCGACAATACAATTGTTTTTCTTTTTGATGACCATGGTGTTGAAAGTGGAAAAGGCTCGTTATACGAGGGAGGCATTCGGTCGGTAAGCCTGGTCTGGTCACCAACTCACTTTCAAGGTGGTCGACACTCAAAAGCCAATATTTCAAATATCGATTTCGCACCGACAATCATGGATCTGTGCCATGTACCAGAATCACAACGACATCAGGTCGATGGAATAAGTTTCGCAAGTGTTCTGAATGGAAATGATGAGGAAATCCATGACCATCTCTTTTTTGAGATTGGTGCAACGCGTGCTGTCCTGAAAGATGGCTGGAAATACCTTGCCTTTCGACTACCGAACACGATCTCACCGAATCCTCCCAAGCCATACACACATCTTGCGGACCGTCCTGGTGGACGGGGATCAGAAGGACCTGCGAAAGATTTCTATCCACACTACTACGACACGGACCAGCTCTATGAGATCAAGAATGATCCTTTTGAGCGTAACAATCGCATAGCAGACCCCGCGCAGAAGTCGCGCGTTGAACTCTTGAAAGCACTGCTCAAAAAAAACCTTGATAATGTCCCCGGATCTTTTGCTGAGTTCACCGACGAAGAGACATCCAAATAACTCGGTGCAAATTATCGACCAAGTGAACACAATCTATTCAAATAAACCAATACCCACGCTCTTTTTTCAATTTCCTTTAATTAAGAATGCTATGAAATCCTTCCTACTATTCCTCTGCACACTTCTCCTTGTTGCTTTCACCAGTACAGAAAGCAAAGCACAACAACACTTTGAACCGACATGGGGGTCTCTTGCAAAAAACCCACTCCCAGAATGGGTCAAGGATGCGAAATTCGGCGTCTATACGCATTGGGGCATTTACTCTGTGCCGGCACACGGCGGTCCTGATTACATACGTAACCTGTACGAGGGGTCACGAACCGACGCAAAAGGTGTTTACTCCT
>JAUWWJ010000016.1 GCA_030616935.1 Planctomycetaceae bacterium | reverse complement strand
CTTATTATTTTCTTTGCAGCAGCTTCTCTTCTCTGCGGCTACTTTCTGTACGGACGATGGCTCGGAACCAAGCTATTTTCGCTCAATGCCAGTTTTGTTGTGCCAAGTATTGAGCTCCGTGATGAGCACGACTTCGTACCAACGCCGACCCCAATTGTCTTCGGACATCACTTCACAAGCATTGCCGGGACTGGCCCAATTGTTGGTCCTGCGCTTGCGATTATGTGGGGCTGGGGGCCAGCGCTTATCTGGGTCATTCTCGGATCAATCTTCATTGGGGGCATGCACGACATGGCCGTTCTTGTTGTCAGTCTTCGAAATCGCGGGATGACGATTGGCGAGATTGCAGGGCGACTTCTTAACCCCCGCGTCCGACTACTCTTTCTCATCCTCCTTCTCTTTGCACTATGGGTTGTATTAGCGATTTTTGGCTGGGTTATTGCCAACGTTTTCGTGCAGTTCCCTGAGGCCATTTTGCCCGTTTTTCTTCAGATTCCCATCGCCATCCTGATCGGCACCAAGGTACATCGACAGGGTCGCAGCCTACGAGGCCCCAGCCTTGTCGCTTTAGCATGCATGTACGGGACTGTTTGGCTTGGGGCAGGCTGTCCCGGTACCACTTGGACGGGCGGCTCATTAGGTGCCGCTATTCAAGACATGAACTTCTTCATCGCGGCATGGCCAATTTGGCTCTGGGTGGCAATCCTCTTGTCGTATTGTTACGTCGCGAGCGTTCTCCCAGTCTGGGTACTTCTGCAACCGAGGGATTTCATCAACAGCTTGCAATTGATCTCAAGCCTTGGCTTGGTTGTTTTTGGACTGATTGTTACTGCTCTTATGGGTTCGGGTTCAATCTCTTCGGCTGTTCCCCCGCCTGCTCTAACAATGTTTGCTCCTTTTCTCGACTTGCATCCACACAACGCCCCACCGATATTTCCGTTTCTTTTTGTGACCATAGGCTGTGGCGCTGTGAGTGGCTTTCATTGCCTGGTGAGCTCTGGAACCTCAAGCAAGCAACTCCGGTGCGAAACTGATGCACGAGTTGTGGGTTACGGCTCAATGCTACTCGAGGGATTTCTTGCTGTTTTGGTCATTGTTGCCGTAGGAGGTGGCATTGGCCTTGGTTGGCCAGAAGCGTATCCGGGGCTGTCTGGCACAGCACTTTGGCAGGTCTTATATGCTGACTGGAAGGGTGTCACTGGTGGCAAGGCCATTGCAGCCTTTGTAGTTGGCTCAGGAAACTTCCTCGAATCACTTGGCATTCATGCAACGATGGCGCGTGCAATCATTGGTGTACTCGTTGCGAGTTTCGCCGGCACGACCCTTGATACTGCCACACGACTCCAGCGTTATGTTGTACAGGAATTAGCCCGTACTCTTCTGAACCGAGTTCCCACATCAATGAAGGCACACGGATCAGCATCACTGGTGACGCAGCCTCTTAACTGGCTAGCAACAGCTCATGGCGCAACGCTCTTTGCTGTTACGACTGCTTTCGGACTTGCGATGGTTCCGGCACCAGGAAAAAGCTGGTCGCTGGAGACAATAGGGACGGGCGGACTCATCTTGTGGCCCCTCTTCGGGGCGACAAACCAGTTACTTGCGGGCCTTTCACTTCTCGTTGTGAGCTTCTACCTTCGACGCCGCAAGTTACCCAGCTGGATTGCCAGCCTTCCGATGGTGTTCATGCTAGTGATACCGGCCTGGGCGTTGTTCTACAACATTGACGCATGGCTATCTGGCGGAAGCTTTGGGCTCGTCGTGATAGCGTTGGTCATGCTGACTGTCGAGCTTTGGTTGATTATTGAGGGTGTTCTCCTTTGGGGACGCATTCGAGGGGTTCTGGAGCCTCCAGTGGAGCCATCGTCACCGGCTTCACCGTGAAAATGTGGCGGCCATACCCTCTAACAACAGCTCAAAAGCAGTCGCTCCCTTCGATGAAAGCAATCAACTGCAGATTTTTATCAACAAAAGGCCATGGGTTGCATCACATCTGGTTGGGGACGCGTATGCCAAGCAATTCCATCCCCTGCCGTAACGTCCGTCCTGTGAGGTCGCATAAGACAAGCCGTGTGGTTCGTTGGTTGCCCTCTGCCTTCAATACCGAGAGGGCATCGTAGAAACTTGAAAAGCAACTTGCCAATTCATAAAGCCATGACGTCATCACGTTCGGTCGGTAGTCGAGTTCGACATCCTCGAGCACGGCGGCAAACCGAAGCGAGGTCAGAGCCAATCTTCGTTCCAACGGATCTGATAGTTCCAAGACTGATGGGTCATCGGCAGCTTCACGACGCAGAAGTTCTCGATCAACACCTCCTCGAGCCACAATACCTTCGACACGTGCCACCGCATACTGCATATACGCCGCAGTATTTCCCTTCAACTCAAGCATTTTGTCAAAACTAAACACATAGTCTGTGGTTCTATTTTGTGATAGATCTGCGTACTTGATGGCTCCAATCCCAACGGCTTCGGCTACTTCCTGCCGCCTGGCGTCATCCATTCCCTGTCGCGTCTGCTCTCCTTCACCAACAATCAAAGATGCTCGCTGAACCCCCTCGTCAAGGAGAGCTTCCAGACCAACAGCATCTCCTGCTCTCGTTTTGAAAGGCTTCCCGTCTTCTCCAAGCACTGTACCAAAAGCCACATGGATCAGATCGATTCCCGGTAACTGCTCGTCCGCACGACAGCCCCAGGCACGGGCAGTTGCAAAAACTTGCTTGAAATGTTGGCTTTGCCGGTGGTCAACGATGTAAAGGATTCGATCAGGCTTCCAGTGCTCGGCCCGCCACGCAAGAGTTGCAAGATCTGTTGTCGCGTAGAGAAATGCTCCATCAGCTTTCTGAACCAGAAGCGGTGATTCGTAACCTTCTAAAAAGACGCCGACTGCCCCGCGGCTTTCGCGTGCCATCCCGCGAGCAGTAAGATCGTCGACAACTCCGGCAAGAAGTGGTTGATAGCAACTTTCACCCATTGTGTGATCGAAGGTGACGTCGAGCCGGCTATAAACCCGTTCTATTTCTTCACGGCAGGCCGGCATGAATTGCTTCCAAAGACTGTTGTTCTCCGAATCTCCTTCGTGCAACTTGACTGTTTCAGCAAGCACTTCCTGTCGGGCATCGGGGTACTTCTCAGCCAGTCCTGCCGCGATTGAGTCGTGTGCAAGTTCCTCAGAATCAGCATCAACTACCTTGCGAACCAACCGATAGAGCCTTCCCAGTTCTCGTGTTGGGTTTTCTTCGTATGCAGAGTCATCACGACAATGCTTCCAGCCCCAAAGAATCATCCCGAATTGCGTCCCCCAATCACCCAGGTGATTGTCTGTAATCACCGAATGACCATGAAACCGCAGGATTCGTGAAAGCGCATCACCAATAACTGTTGATCGAATGTGCCCAACGTGCATTGGCTTTGCAACATTTGGCGATGAATAGTCAAGAACAATAGTCTGCGGCTGAGATACCTTCGCCACACCGAGGCGATCATTACAGCAGGCCATCCTTACGGCATCGGCAAGGGCTTGATCGAGAACGCGCACATTAATAAACCCCGGACCAACGGGAGCATCGATTGGTTGAAAACATTCCCCAAACAACTGATCCTTATTGATTCGTGCAATCAAATCACTTGCCAAATCCCGTGGCTTTACACCCATTTTTTTAGCGAGCGGCATAGCCAGTGTTGCCGTGAAGTCACCAAACTTCGGGTCTGCTGTCTCACGCACCTGCTCAAGCAAAACCGGTATTTCTTCTGATGAGATTTTGAGATCTCCGCCAGATACAGCTTGCTCAAGAACACCTGCAAGCACATCACGAAACGCTCGCCTGAAATTTGTCACAGAACTTCCTCCGGACAGCGGATTCGATCTTCTAGGCATGTATACTCCAACGAAACGAAACTTAGGCCAGCACGTAAGCGGGAACTACGACTTACTTCCGCACCAACCGTTTTTGTGTTTCCAACACTTCTTGCAACCCGAAGCGTTCATCTCGAAAAACTCAACTGTCTGTACTTCGGAGGCTCTCTTCGCTTTGGGACAACTCCACGCGTTTCGCATCGCCCCAGAGATGCTCAAGATCCCAGTATTGGCGTGAATCGGCATCGAAAAGCTGGACAATCACGTCACCGTAATCAAGGACGATCCAGCGACTCTCATCGTAACCCTCGATCCCGCGCTTCTCATCGCCCCACTCAGCCTTCACAACACGCTCAATTTCATCGGAGACTGCATGCATCTGACGACGGCTCGACCCTGTCGCAATAACGAAGTAGTCAAACACTTCAGTGACTGAACGCAAATCCAGTATCCGAATATCTTTCCCCCGGGTTTCTTCTATGATCCGTGCGATAGCGATCACCAAGTTATGGCCACGAGCATTTTCACGAACACTCTTGGGACTCGATGTAGATTCTATCACCGGCAACTCAAACGGTAAAAGGATTCAGGAATTATCAATGCATTAAGAAGTTAACGAATCTTGAGGCAAGGTAAAACGACAGAGCCTACAGGCCGGATATTCTCATGGCTGCAATGCCAATCCCGGACAGAACGAGGTCTGGAAACTCTCGGACGTTTGAGAATTCGCCCCGAACAATCCCCCTCCACCCACCAGTCAGAAATATATCTGCTTCAGACCCAAGCTCTCGACGGGCTTCGTCTACCAATCGACAAACCCCACCACGAATTCCGAAACCAATTCCAGCAGCTATTGCATTATTTGTTGAACGGCCTGGCATGGGTGGAGGCGATGCGTGGCCAAGTGAAGACACTTCCGGCAAAAGGCTTGTTCCATCAGCAAGGGAACGAGCTAATAATGCCGGTCCTGGCAAGATGGCACCACCAAGAAACTGCCTGTCTGATGCCACCATGTCAACAGAAGCTGCAGTACCGCAGTCTATAACAATGCAGCCATTATTTGACGAACCAATATGGCTTGCCGCGGTAGCCGCAGCAAGCCGATCAATTCCCACACGATCTGGCTGTTCAGTCTTCACTTCTAAAGGAAGATCTGAAAAATGAACTCGGTGCAGTTGGACAAGAAGTTGCCGAGTGCGGCTAATGGCTGAAATAGCTGTTTCGAGTTGCGCTGCCGCTGCATCACAAACACTCGCTATATAAAATATTGCCGAAGGAGAGACTACTGGCATCAACCAGCTTTCAAAATCGTCATAACTGAAGCCACGACTATCTAGCTCATACCGTCTTTCCAAAAGAGGCATACCCTGACTAACCCCTGAAACAAGAGCCAGTTTTATCCTTGAGTTACCGACATCAGCGAGCAACACATTGCTCGTACGATCAATTTCTTTCATAGAGACGTCAGCAGACATTACCAAATCTTTCCATCGAACCTTACTGCATATCACTGTCATGGATGCTCTTAAGCTTTTTCATTATGGACTGAAGAAGCTGAGGTAGCCCATCTCCGGTCACGGCACTTACCGCAATCACGTGAAGTCCCGTCTCGCTGGAAAGCTCTTCTCTCACCGCTTTGGCCTCCGCTAACTCTGATTTACTTACAATAAGTATCTCCGGACGAGCACCGAGGGATTCATCATAGAGACTCAGTTCGTGACGTATTTTTTTGTAATTCGTCAATGGATCACTGCCATCAAGCGGAGCTGGCTCCACAACATGAACTAGAATACCTGCTCGCTCAACATGGCGCAGAAACTCATGGCCAAGACCAACACCGGCATGGGCACCTTCAATCAAACCCGGTAAATCAGCTAATACGAAACTCTGTTCTGGAGAAACCTCGACAATCCCAAGAACTGGTGACTTTGTCGTAAATGCATAGTTTGCAATTTCTGGACGTGCATGGGACAGCCTCGATAACAAGGTGCTTTTTCCTGCATTTGGTAGTCCAACCAGACCCACGTCTGCGATGACCTTGAGCTCCAGAATCACCAGCCTTGAGACACCCACTTCACCAGCCGTCGACTCACGAGGTGCTCGATTAACTGACGACTTGAAATGCACATTTCCACGGCCCCCAGTTCCATCCTTCGCCACGACGATTTTCTCACCAGGGCGAGCAAGGTCTTTGATCTGAAGTCCTGTCGATTGATCTACAACGATTGTGCCCGGCGGGACAAAAAGGGTGACGTCTTTGGCTGATCGCCCCTGGCGATTGTGAGGACCACCTGACTTTCCGTGATCAGCTCGCCATTGCTTTCTGTGAGAAAGACCTGCAAGTGAATCGACCCCGACCTTTGCTTCGAGAATAATACTGCCACCGCGTCCGCCGTCCCCGCCATCGGGGCCGCCGCGGGCAACATATTTCTCTCTACGAAAACTACTAATGCCGTTGCCGCCGTTGCCAGCAACTAACTCGACCTTGATTCGGTCCACAAACACGTGATGGCCTCTCGGGCCCAGTACTGGAAAAAATTAGCCTGCAACTTGATCGATATTAACTCGACGCCCTTTGCGATCGAAGCGAACTACACCATCGGAGAGAGCAAAGAGGGTGTAGTCATTGCCAATACCGACATTTGAGCCAGGGTGGAACTTTGTACCGACTTGACGAACCAAAATGCTGCCCGCAGTTACAGCCTGCCCACCAAACCTTTTCACGCCGCGTCGCTGGGCATTTGAATCTCGCCCATTCCTGCTGGAGCCTTGTCCTTTTTTATGAGCCATCGCTCAATCCTCAATCTTCTAAATTTACTGAATGACGAAACTGGCAGTTCCACTGCGCTCAGTTTTGGAGACTATAGAATATCCTCCTGCCGGGCATCGCGGAAGTCCCATAAATATTCCTCGCCTTCATTGGCTTTCATGGCCCTTTTAAAGAGTTCTGGGCCCTCATGGCCAAACAATCCTTTTAGGAGTTCCTCACGACCATCGTCAGTTCGATCACCGACCCGTCCCGTGTCATCTTCAGCCGGGTTTGCCACCGTAAGAAGCTTTGGCAACACAACGTCAAGTGCCCGTCGACTTCCTGCCTGCTGAAGCTTCTCGCCATCCACCTGCATGAGATGCAACAACGCAGCAGTGCGAGCAATTGCTACCTCATGAGAAATTTGATCAAGGACAGAAGAGGCTTCTCCGAAAAATCCTGCTGCCTCCTGACGTCGAATGTTCATATCCGGTGCTTTTTCAAGCTCATTCACAATTCGAGCAAATGAGGTTAATGGATCGACTAGCACCTGCTCCGGAGTCAGATTGATTTTCCCAAGAGACTCTCGCCTCTGTCTATCTTGTTTCGGTGATACCGGCCCCGCTACTGCCTCCAGCAATTCTTCCATCCAGCCGACAGCCTGCTCTCCAAGAAAGGCCTCCACCAGACTCTCGCGTTCCGCCACACTGTCAACTTTTGCTAACGTTCGGGCGAACACCTCAACCGGCACTAAGCCAGCACCTCCCTCCCAGTTTTCTTTCTCTGGCTCTAGGAAATCTTGCCAACGTACTCCAAGGTCACGCACACCTTCGACGTATTCGGCCTGTGTAAGAGCAGCTCGACTGGTAGCCTCAAGAAGTCGTGACCCAAGCGTTAATTTTTCGAATAGCCCCGAATGAACAACTCGTACTTCCTCGAAATCATCATGGTCTGCATCTCCTGGATGATAAAAATCAAGACGCAGGCATTCTAACTCACGACGTTCATACTCCGGAGCATGCTCAAGATCTGTCTCAAATTCTGCGTCATGTCGCCACCGAATAGAGTTCGTAAGCCCATAAATAAATACTGTAAAAAAATCGATTCGTGGGTCAATTTCCTGCCATATGGCTACACCCCACCGCTCTTCGCCAGGCTGGATAGGACGCTCTGAAATCGAAACACTGTCGTGCAACATATCGAGTGGAATTTTTTCCCGGCGGCTTATTGGCGCAACTGCTGTTGAAACGAGCCGATCGAGATGATCCTGATGCTCTAAAAGCCCTTCGTCCCGACTTAATGCCTCATGAGTCTCAAAAACAAAGTGCGGTTCGAAGTGAATCGATTGATTAACAAACTTGGTCGTGGGCTTCGTAAGGTCATCGTTACCCTCCTCGTCTTTTTCAAATACAACTCGACGCGTAGACCCCTTTGAACTGGGAGTCACTTCCGCATTTTCATCAACAGCAACGTTCCGAACTCGGTACAGGAGATACCAGACTCGCTCTTTCTGTATTTCTAGATTTTCCCCAGGCACCTCTACTTCTATTGTCCGTGGTGGCCGGTACGAAAACTCAAGACACCAGACATCTCGCAGAAACTGTCGGTCACTCGCTAAACCAATTAACGTCTCATGAGTGGGCGCGTGGGAAGGATCCCATGCTCCGCCTCGTCCCTGCGCTAACTCATGAAGATTGGCTTTTTGCGCAACGTCATCAACAGATTGATCTGGCGGGATCACAGTCAGACTTTTTGTACTCGGGCGGTCATCCGCAAGGACGAATGCCAAACCTGCACAGCCAATAAATGCGGTTGCACACAGACGCACGAGTTGCTTTATCCCACACATAACATGCTCCAGGCATCATTCCGAAAGACTAAACTGATTAAAAAGTCACTGTTATTGTTTGTCAGAGAGTAAATAAACCAGTTGGAACTCCTACAAACACTTCTTCTTATTTTTGCAAAACCTTGCATTTCATGACCACATTATGAACTTTTGTTGTCAATGAGCCCTCAAACCTATCATTCGGCTCATAATCTGTTTGCACTCCTTAACAATTGGCTGGAAATATATCGCCCACGAACAAGATCAGCCCGAACCACACCATATTTCTACTTAAGGATTCTGCCTAGGCTGCCATTTTATTTATTTCGTATGGCTCTCCGGGCTGCAACTTCGGCAGTACAGCAGCATCCACTTCAGCGGCCAGGTTGTGATAATCAGACGCCCCATTGGAATCATTTGCATATTCGAAAATCGACTGGCCGAAACTTGGTGCCTCAGCCAATCTGATATTTCGTCGAATTTTCGTCTGAAACACCCTGGCGTCTTTCCACGCTGGGTGCCCTTGACCCACCTCTGCAAAAAAAGATTCGACATCTCGTCCAACCTCGGCCGCGAGCCGCGTACCCGCCTCGTACAGGCAGAGTGCCACTCCGAGTAACCGCAAACGGGGATTGATGTGTTCCGCTGAGAGTTCAATCGTCTCAAGTAATTTACTCAGCCCGTGCAGGGCAAGGAAATGTGGTTGCAAAGGAAGTAAAACCTCATCAACCGCTGCCATCGCATTTAATGAAAGCAAACCCAACGATGGAGGGCAATCGATAATAATGTAGTCGAATTGTAACTGCTGCTTGTCATCTTGAGTGTTTGCAAACTGATGGGAACCAGTACTATCAATAGCGATTTTTAGCCTTTCACGCAGGATTGACTCCCGACCAGAACGACCCGCAAGAGCCATTTCTGCCACCGAAAGATCGAGGTGTGAAGGCACCACCCAAAGGTTTTCTTGGGCCCGAACAATAGCATCTGCTAATGGCTGCTCGTTAACGAGTACATCGTAAGCCGTACATGGAGTCGATGTCGGTGAGACACCGACATGAAGCGTTGCATGGGCCTGAGGATCAAGGTCGATGAGACAAACCTTTTTCCGTAATCGAGACAGTGCGACGGCAAGATTCACCGAAGTCGTTGTTTTGCCAACACCTCCCTTTTGATTCGCTATCGCAATCGAACGCATGTCACCAGCCTCTCGGAAACGGTGCTGAAAAAACTCAAATGTCGGTTACCGCATCACCTGCCTCTTTCAGAGACGATAACTCCGGCAATATGTTCAACAAAAGACGTCTTTTCGCCGTGTTGCCCGCAAGCCAACCCACAAATCAGTTCGAATCGTCCCAATTTGCTGTACTTTCAACCCATGTTTCCAGACCTTCTGCCATTTTCCCCAAAGCAACCCGCCCAGGCCTCCCAGCTACCGTCAAGTTCGCTCCTTGAGAATTCCCCACGAAATCGATAACAACTACGGTTTGTTCGACGCCAGGTTTTTGTTTGGTATCAGAAAAAACCAGAGCAAGATCCCACGCAGCATCCGGCAACGGTACGTGCGCCGTATCGCCTTTCCCTACCCAGTGAAAATTTGCATCTTCAACAAGGCCCCTCCGGAGATGCACCAGCCCTTTTGCTTCGGTAATGTCTTCGACCCGAATTGCCTCTAAACGCCCAGTATGCCGACCACCAGAGAGCGACTTCAGCTGCCACAATTCAACAAAAGGTGATTTGGAAATCTGCTCTGTAGCCCTTGTCCCATAAAAAGCAAGACATCGACGGGTCTGCTGCCACTGAAACCAGATACCGACTCCAGCCGCCAGGAGACCAAGAATTAGAAGACCGATAACGAGCATGGAGCCGGGTGTGCTTCGGACCACAACGCTGCCTTTTTATGAAAAAACTGCTGAAAAACAAAGAATAGTCGAGCCACTCACTTTCTCAATATATACTCATCAGGAAATTTGTACGAATGAAACGATACAACATAATTGTCAGAGAAAGCACCGATGCCTAATCAGTTTGATCCATACAGGGATGCACTCGTCGTCGAAAAGCACACCGTTTGGCCTGATGAGTACGAAGATTGGTCGGAGAAGGACCGTAGCCGCATTGAGGCACTGCTTCATGCTACTCCAGAAGAAGCATTCGATCTTGCCTACGTGCGTCAACATTCCGGATTCGCTCGCATTATTACAGTGACTCCCGACGATCTTGAACGAGTGGCGGCGGCATAACGTGGAACGACACGAAATCAATGTGCGGCTGGATGAAAGCGTTGCAACGACACAACCAGCAACTCGTTCGTACACAATTCATGTTGGTGACACGATACTTCAAGACATTGGGGTTTTACTTGCGAATGACGGCGTGCAAAGAGCGGTCGTTGTTTCTGATCAAGCCGTGAGTGCGACACACGGAAAGACGGTGACAGAAGCCCTGCAAGACGCGTCGATAGCGATCGACCACCTCTCGATTCCATCCGGCGAAGCATCCAAATCTCTTGCTGAATCTGAGCGATTATGGAATGAATTCGCTCGCCTCAAGATCGATCGCAAAACAGCAATTCTCGCAATCGGCGGTGGTGTTGTGGGTGACCTTACGGGGTTTGTCGCTGCAACATTTTCACGAGGCTTACATTTCTGGCAGATACCAACGACATTAGTTGCCCAGGTTGACAGCGCTATCGGTGGGAAAACAGGGGTAAATCTTCCAGCGGGTAAAAATCTTGTTGGATCTTTTTGGCAACCTCGAGGAGTCGTGGCCGATATAAGTACGCTTACAACTCTTCCTGATCGTGAATATGTCAGCGGGCTCGCTGAAGTCGTAAAATATGGAATGATTTTAGATGCTGATTTTTTTCGTTGGCTCGAAGAGAATGCTCTTCGGGTTAGAGATCGAGAAAAACGATCCGTAGCCCATATTGTGCGTCGCTCTGCAGAACTCAAGACCTTTGTTGTCGAGAGGGATGAACGTGAAATCACTGGACTGCGAGCCTGCTTAAACTACGGTCATACATTCGCTCATGCATTCGAAACAGCGACTGGCTACGGCACACTTCTCCACGGCGAGGCCGTTTCTCTTGGGATGATGGCAGCAGCAAACCTCGCCTGCTCAATGAACCGTATTGATCAACTCGTTGTTGATCGACAACAAAAACTTCTTGAAACACTTGGGCTACCTGTTTCAACAACGACACTAAACGGCATAGAGGATGACGATCTTTTGGGGGTTATGTCCCGAGACAAAAAAAATATTGGCGGCAAACTACGATTTATCCTCCCATGTACAATCGGTGAAGTCGAAACTGTTGACAATGTTTGCCATGAATTTGTCGTCTCAGCAATCAACAGGCTTCGCCGGCACGCCTAGCCTGGCTCGAGAAGCAAACAGCACGTAATTCAGTAGCACTGTAGCCAAAAAGTGCATACGTCGCGTTACGACACATTGCATGCCATTGGTATCACTCTGGGCAAAGCAATTTCTACCAACTCGCTTCCAGCCCCAGCCCGCCTTGATTACCGACTGGAACTGGTACAACTCGTACTTGAAAGCCTGCGAAATGATGCTCTGTCCGGCTGACTGCTAACGAACCGGCCCAGGCAAGGTACCAACCAAGAAAAGCCTGAGAAGAGTAATGCGCATCGTCATTTATTCTTGAAAAACCAACAAATGTAGAGCACACGTAAAGTGTGCCTTTAGCAAGTGGGTGCTCGGCCATATCG
>JAUWWJ010000114.1 GCA_030616935.1 Planctomycetaceae bacterium | reverse complement strand
GTCCAAAGGGTTCCTCCTTCAGCATCTTTTTCTTCCGGGTCTGGGATGCGGTATTCACTTGGGATACTGTCCTCATCAATTTCTCGAATAACATTCAGCAATTTATCGCTTAGTGCAAAAATGTCACTGAGGCCTTCGCGGAAAAGTTTTTCATCATCGACAGAAAGCACAATGGTCGGTTCGAAAAGCGGAAGCGGCTTCGAGGATGCCGGCAGTGATGCCTGCAGTTTTGTGGTCGATGCCTTGCCGTCAATGACAAAACCGAATTGCCCATTCTTGAGCGCAGGTACAAATTTTTCTCGTACGGTCTTCGTCAAGTCTTCACCAAGAGGCACAATTTTCTCATCGAATGTTTTGAATCCTTCTTGCGTATCGTCGTCGCCCGTTGAGGAGATTGCATTTGAAACAAATTGACGGAGTGAATCCGCCCAGCTCACGAATGCTTCAAACTGCTCAGGATCTGTTTTCGTGCGAAGAGCAATCATTGCAAGCGGATCTCCGCCAAAGTGATCAAATGAAAGCGGCATACTTCCATTCCAGGGGAGGTTTTTAGCCCAGTTCCATTCTTCACCCGCATACCCGGTGTCGGTCAGATACGAGTATGCCAGCCAAGGACCAGCTTCTGGCATTCGGCTTGCGTATCCTTCCAGCAGTTCTCCGACAAGTTTCTCTGCTTCAGTAGTTGCCTCTGGGGTCAGCTCATTAGCCTCGGCAACCGCAGCGGCAAATTTCTTGGCTTGCTCGATGTCTTCAGGAGATGTCTCCCAGGCTTTGGCAAGCTTCTGACTTCGGTACCAGATGCTGTTAAGAGGCTTCTCTGAGGCATCTCGCAAAACCTTGAAAGGTTTTGTATCAAGCAGGCTTCCACCCGTTGAGCCCATTGCTTGAAGATGCTCAGTCCCGCCACCAATTGAGAGGACGACATGTTCTTTGACAATGCCCAGAGCAACAACAATCTCGAGTTCACCGACACGTTTCAGGATTTTCTCAAGCTCTTCTTTCATGTCATCGAATTTCACAACGTTCGACATTGCCATTTTAATGAGATTTGGATCTGGCTTGATGGTCACTGTGATGAAATCACCGTTACCGATTTTTTCGCGAGCCACCGCATCAGCAAGCATTGGTTGTGTCTGAGCCATGCTTGTTGCGAACCCGTCAATTCTTTCAAGCTGTTTTTTTGCAGCATCTACCTGTGTTGTGTGAAACCCCCAGATGAGGTCAGGGATAACAATCTGGTCCGTGTTTGCAGCGAGTGTCTCTGCGATTAAACGGTTCAGTGTTGTGTCAGTATCAATTTCAAGATCAGTGCCCTTCGTAATAGTGGCGATGTTCGCAGCCTGTTGGGCGGACTGAAGTTTCTTAAATAATTTTGAAACCGTTACCCAAGAAGATGTGCCAAAGACAAAGGTGTCCGTAGCCACCATGTCCTGAAGCAGAGCGATCGCTTCCTGGTTGTCGGGCATCTGCATCATCATCATTGCAAGTGCCATTGGGTTGCCTGGTTGCGTTTGCTGCTTGGCGAGTTCGTCAAGGGCTTTTGCAACGGACTTCAGTTCCTTGAGACTGGCAAATGCGTTACTTGTAGTAATGCGATCATATTGTTCTCGGCCACGTAGTGTGCTTGCAAGAAATGCAGCATCATCTGGAATGAGGCCGACACCAAGGTCTGCAGCCTGTGCTGAGTGAGCATTCACAAACAGTGCAGCAAAGAGTGAGCATGCGAGAGTGAGTTTTGTAATCATCGTCTTCCTTGGCGAGAGAGAAAAGGAAATGAGACATTCTTTTGCACGGTCTGTATGACGGATCTGCTTAAGCATGTCCAAAAACCCTTGGGGGTATTACAACGGAGTGGCGTATCGGATCAGAATACCTCGTTTCGGTACATCGTTTGTTCAACAATCATGAACGAGGCCCAATAGACTACTGAAACACGGTGTTTCTGAGAATATCGCATTTACAAATTGTGTATTCGAATTGCAAAAACCCCGGGTATGTTAGATACCGTCATGTATACCTGATAGTGGACAGAAACTTTCCAGACTGTATTACTGAGCCGTTTAAAGGATGTTCCCGTGGCAAAGCCAGCGATTCACCTTGGTTCCACTGACATTATTGATACCTTCGCCGAAGCTTTTCGGCTGAGATTTGCACGGCTTGTGGTTACGGCACACGACACGTCCTGGCTTGATGCTAGCGTGCAGTCGTTTTGTGGGTACGGAACAAGTGTCATTGGTTGTGATGCTGAAGTTGGCGTGGAGCGATTCATATCAGCTGATGAGAGCCCGGATGGCCGACCAGGAGCCTCAATCCTTGCGTTTGGATTTACAACGGAGTCTCTTGCGGAAGCAGTGGCAAATAGAACCGGCCAGTGCCTGCTGACTTGTCCAACAACAGCTGTTTTTGACGGCCTGTCAAAATCAGAAGAACGGATTCCTCTTGGGCACCGTATTCGTTTTTTTGGTGACGGTTTTGAGAAAACAAAAGTATTTGATGGACGGCGGTACTGGAGAGTGCCCGTCATGGACGGTGAATTTCTGGTTGAAGAAACCTGCGGTGTTGCAAAGGGTATTGGCGGAGGAAATGTAGTGATTCAAGGGGTTTCTCTTGAGGCTGCACTGGCATCGGCCAAACGAGCAGTGAGTGCAATTGCAGCAGTGCCGGGTGTCATCACGCCGTTTCCCGGTGGCGTGGTACGGTCCGGTAGTAAAGTTGGATCTCGGTATGCGGCGTTAAAGGCTTCTACCAATGATGCTTTTTGTCCAGGCTTGTTAGGAAGGGTGCCGACCCAGCTTCATCCTGGTGTTGTAGCGTGCCTTGAAATAGTTGTTGATGGAGAGAACGAGCAAGTTATTTGTGAGGCCATGGCAGCTGCTATCAAGGTGGCAGCAGGCGAGGATATACCGGCTATATCTGCCGGGAACTATGGTGGCAAACTGGGTAAGTTTCATTTTCATCTGCATCAGATTCTTACGGACGCTGGTTTTGCGTAGTTTGTTTCCAGCCGGTCATTTTTTGTGAAACGGCCTTCTACTGCTCGCCCATCTTTGGTACTTCCCCCCGATGTTCCGGTCCGTCTAGTGACCGTCCCAATCAGGAGTGGAGTCATGGAAAAGCGCCCGTCGCGTCAGAATATTGTTGTGCCTCCCAAAGGCGTCTCAGCTACGTCAATGATTATTGGTGCCGTGTTGTGTGGGCTGGCCGGCTTTGCCATTGTATGGCTTGCTGGGCTTGGCCGTACGGTGCCTGTCACACAGTCTCCAATTCCCACGGCATCAGCAAACACTGCAGTGCCATCTCAGTCAGAAGAACCATTGCCTGCTGTTCGTTTACAGCCAGCATCAAACCTGGAGCAGAGTCGGTTTTCATCAACTGGTCAAGAAACATACTTGAATCCAGTTCGTGGTGGTGGCTACCCAACACAACCAGCCTCTTTTGAAAAACCGATTGAAGGCAAGGTGTCTACAAAAAAAGTAATTGAAGAAGAGCAAGGAAAGGATGATGCAGTTGATGCCGAACCGAATCATCTGTCTCGGTTTTCAGCAAAGCAGATATCTCCACCTGAAGGAGAAGTCGCCAAGGAAGAGCCAACGGCTCTCAAACAGGACAAAAAGCTGGATGCTGACAAGAAGACTCCATCTCCTGAGGAGAGCAATGAACCGGCACATACGCCAGCATTACCCGGGCATGTTGAAAAAATAAATGAAGAAAACACCCCATCAGTTCTTCGGCAGCCGTTGGAAGATAATGAATTGGGTACAAAGCAAATTAATGAAGAGCTGGTTGGAATGAAGGAGCCATCGGCTCCCAGTCCGTCTCTTTCTGTGCCCGAAAATGAGCCAGGTGTCGACAAGGAGGAAGAGTCGGCAACGCCTGCGTTCTCGGCAAAAGATATGCCGATCCCAGATCAACCAGAAGTTCTGGCAGTAGAGAGTACGGAAACGGAAGTAACCAGCAAAACAAAGGTTGCAGATGATATAGCAGTGGCCACAAAAAAGGCCGATGAAACAACGCTATCTGCAAAGCCAGCACCGGAGACGGCTCGTTCGAAAACATCAGTGAATCAAGGTCAGGACCTTGCTGAAGCAAAACTGACTCAAACAGCCCCATCAGCGCCCGAGCAAAAGGCTCCTATGCCATCATCGCCGGCACTCGATGCTGCGGAAGACACCAGCCCACCTCAACCGCTTGTATCAACGAACACAGAGGCGCCACTTTCGGCGCAGTCGAATCCGTTCGCAACTCCTAAACAGACGAGCAAGGTATCTGCCAACGATTTGAAGAAACAACCGCTTCAAAATACTGGTGTCACAATGCCCTTTGCTGCGGCTCCACCACTTGGGAAACAGCAGCAAAATCCTTTGAGCACAATTGATGCTGATAAGAAAGCAGAAGCCCTTACAAAAACGACGCCTGCGCAGTTGGGTGCATCTGGCCAAGGTCGACCGGGCCTGCCACAGATAGAGGGCCTTCAGACGCCGCAGCTAACACTTGAAAAAAGTGGCCCGCGAGATTTACAGGTTGGTAAGCCAGCCCGATTTGAAGTCATTATCCGAAATGTTGGGGCCGCCACTGCACACGACACAGTCCTGCGAGATGCGGTGCCCTATGGAACATCACTGATTACGACCATGCCCCCGGCGAGTCCTGTGGACACAAATACACCGTCGGGCGAACTGCTCTGGGCTATTGGTGAATTAAAGGCGGGACAAGAAGCACGTGTAGCTATGGAAGTCATGCCTCAGCTTGAGGGTGATATTGGAAGTGTTGCAAGCGTTACTTTTCGTGCTGATGCGACCGTGCGATCACGGGTTACAAAGCCCGCCCTTGAGATTACTGCTGAACCACCTCAGCCGACATTAATTGGTGAGATGATGGCTGTGGATATTTCACTTTCAAATCCAGGCACTGGCACGGCAACCGGTGTGATTGTAGAAGGAATTCTTCCAGATTCAGTATCACACCCTGCTGGCAGGGAGGTTGAATTTGATGTCGGGCAATTAGAGCCCGGTTCATCACGATCGATTTCCTTGAAACTGGCAACCATTACTCCAGGCGTCCATGAGATACGAATAGGTGCACGAGCAGACGGTGGCATCGAGGTTAGTCGTCCACTGCGAGCTGAAATTACCGCACCCATGTTGGAACTCCATGCAGATATTCCAAAGCGCCGATACTTGCAACGGCCAGCAACCTGTACCCTCAATATGCATAACACTGGCACAGCTCCAGCCTTAGCCGTGGAGTTAGCTGCACAGCTTCCTGCTGGCATGAAATTTGTGCGTGCAAATAATGCAGGGTACTACGACGAAAACACACACCGTGTGCTCTGGAGTCTCGAGGAATTGCCAGCAGGAGAATTGGGCACGGTGGAGTTTGTTGCCATGCCGACTGTGCTTGGCCCGCAAACCATCGTTGCAGCTGTCCGAAACCCTGCCGGCCTGGCAGATCAGCTGTCACACACTATCGAGGTCGAAGGTCTCGCATCATTGGCATTGGAAGTTGCCGACAGTGAAGACCCAATCGAGATCAATGGCCTTACAGAATATGTTGTCAGGGTCGCAAATCAGGGGACAAAAGCAGCCACCAATGTCGCCCTTTCGGCAAAACTGCTTGGTGACCTTCAACCAGTTGAGGCACGTGGTCCTGTTCCCTACGAGGTTCAGAATCTGATGATAACATTCGAGCCACTTGCATCACTCGCGCCAGCGGATGAGGCTGTATTTCATGTTCAGGTTCGTGGTCGTCGTCCTGGCAATCAGCGTGTTCAGTTCCAGCTCCAGAGTGATGATCTTCAGACACCACTTACTTCTGAAGAGATGACACACGTGTACGCTGATCGGTAATGGCCTGACAACAAACGCATTAAATTCGCCGGGCAATCACGGGCCGTTGTTGCTCGGCGAATTTAATG
>JAUWWJ010000204.1 GCA_030616935.1 Planctomycetaceae bacterium | reverse complement strand
TGGTAAAGTTTTTTGGGTTTGGAGGAATAGGTCGAGAGAGGGGCTGACCGAACGGCTGGAGATGTTGTTGGCGCGACTGAATTGGCAAATTCTGGGCGGAATGTGCCCCCTGGCTTCAGTCAAAAGCGTTCACTGCAAAAAGTGGACACCTGGGCGATGAGAAACTCGCGGACTGCACAGTTTTTAAGCAGACGGGGAGATGCCCGCAACCCGAACACGAGTGACCGTTCTTTAGGCAGGGTGGCAAGTGGCCAGCTAAGTCGTTGATAGCAAACAACTTGCAGTCAATGCTTGACTTCTTGTGCATAGTTAATCGATTTCGTTTGAGAGAGAGTTGTTTGTGCTGAGTGAAATGTGCAGACCATCTCTCTTTGGTCTGAGTCGACACATGGAAGGAGTCATGAATGCCAGCGTTTATCCAAAAAGAGTCTGGGGACTTTGCTGATACGGCAGTAGGACATGATGCGCAGGCAATTCTTGAGGTAGCAGAACGGCTCTTTACTGCCGAACCAGACTGGATTGTTTTTTTCCGTGAAATAATGGGTCTTGATGGCATCGTTCGGCGGACCTATCAGACACCAGACTCTCTCATGCGTTTTGAGTGTTCCGCTGAGTATGCCCGCATTCGGGAAATGTTAGATGCCCTGCGGCAGAAACAGCAGGAGAAATCACCTGTTCGGGAGGCTCAGCGAGTCGTCACTGTCAGAATGCCCATGTCACTTCACGAAACACTCAAAGCAGAGGCTCAGGAGATGAATGTGAGTATCAATAAACTTTGTATTTCCAAATTGCTCAAATTATTGGATGAAAATGCATGCCGGGATCTCGTGCCCGAAGACCATATCGAATGAAATTCATTACCGTATAAACAAGCCCGAAAAAAGAAAGAATCTGAGTGGGCCTATAAGCCGGGTTTTGTTCTTTCAGGTCAAATCCCAAAAGAGGCAATCATTTCTCTACGATGACAGTTACCTGCCACCTCGAGCAGCCCACCCGAAAAGAAACCGAAGCGGATCGCCTCAGGCCGCTGTTTAGAGCGAACTCTCTTCTGTTCGGCCTTGCTCCCGATGGGGTTTACCAAGCCAGACCAGTCACCTGGCCTGCTGGTGAGCTCTTACCTCACCGTTTCACCCTTACCAGCAGGCAGGAGCCTGCTGGCGGTCTATTTTCTGTGGCACTTTCCCTAACCTCACGGCTGGTGGGCGTTACCCACCATCGCATCCTCCGGAGCCCGGACTTTCCTCTCGTCAGAATATTTTTGGTACAAAAATTGCAGAAACACCTCGAAAGATGAATATGTCAATTTGTCATTCAAAACGATATCTGACCAGCGACTGCCCGGCCCACTCAGATTCCTTCAAAATCGTCGCACGGCACACGGTGAAGAGCAAGCGGTACACGCTACTTTGGGGTGGGAGTGATTAATCGGGAGAGGACCACTGGAAATAGTGCAAAACATTGAGAAGTAATATGCAGGACAGTTTTTCCCGTCGTATAGTTTGATTAGTATGATACGAGACAAGAATAACTCTGTTGTGCGTTACAACGCCGGAGAATCCAGCTGATGTTCGGCGAATTACAACCCATTGGCGGAGGGGACTCGATTCCTTTGCTTAAGAAGACTCTCGTGGTTGGTCGGCGAGAGTCTGCTGATGTTGTACTGAGATTTCCTACTATTTCTGGAAGTCACTGTGAACTTGTTGTTGAGGAAGGAATTTGGGTCGTACGGGATCTCAACAGCAGCAATGGAACGAAAGTGAATGGTGTTCGCGTGAACGAACAGCACGTCAAGCCAGGTGATACGCTATCATTCGCTAAATATGCTTTTGAAGTTTTCTATGATCCGGCAGAGCTTGGTGCAACTGATGATGCCAAGAGTAAACTTGCTGAGACGGATGTTTTCAGCCGCAGCCTTCTCCAAGCCTCCGGATTGGAGTCCCGCCGTAGGCGGTAATTTTCTGCGGCAGGAGAGTGCAGGAGGCCGTGGCTTCAACAGAAGGAGTATCAATGGAAGCGTCCTGCTGTGTATGCTTGAGCCATGAAAAATTCTCGAACATCTCGAGTCGCCTTTCGCAAAAACCGTCATGCACGTCGACGGCAAACTGATGTTACCCGGCAATTCACAAATGACGGCGATGTGAGTGAGAATCTTGCTTCATCAGAGAGACTTTCCGGCAAGGGAGAACTTACTCGAAAACGGACAGTCAAACTGCCCGCGATTGAAGTCGGCGTCGATAGTTCTGGGAATGCAAATGATGTGTGGCGAGGGCAAGTGCTCCACGCTCATGGTTTGGATAGCTTTGTGCTCGATGAGCTTGGACAGATTACACGGTGCGCGATTCGACAGGTCTTGCATGATGTCGCGACAGATCAGCGCCATCCTGTATCCGCTGGGGACTGGGTGCAAGTGCAGGGGCGAGGTGAAGAGGCTGCCATCTGTTTTATCGAACCTCGTCGCAGTGCTTTAAGTCGATCGAGCCGCGGCCGCCGACACACTCTTGTCGCGAATGTAGATCAGTTATTTATCGTTGGCAGTGCTGCCCAGCCAGACTTGAAACCCGGCCTAATTGACCGAATGCTTGTGGCTGCAGACTCTGCTGGCATTCGTCCTGTGATTTGCATTAATAAAATCGATCTGATTGATCCGGCTGAACTTCTGCCGCTCGCTGGGGTGTACGCTCGCATGGGCTACCCTGTTGTTCTCTGCTCATCAGTCACTGGGTATGGTCTTTCTCGGCTGAAAATTGAATTAGATGGTCAAGTCACCGCCGTGGTTGGTCAGAGTGGTGTTGGTAAGTCATCACTACTCAATCGTCTCGAGCCAGCACTCGAATTGCCTGTCTCTGACGTAAGTCGTGACAACGAAAAGGGACGTCATACAACTACCGCTGCAAGATTGCTTCCGCATTCGTACAATGGCAGCTTTGTTGACACTCCCGGTGTACGTCAGTTTCAGCTTTGGGAAACTGTTCCGGCTGAGGTTCCGTCCGCCTTCCGTGACTTACGTCCACTTGCAAATCATTGTCGTTATCCGGACTGTAGCCATTCGCATGAATCTGGATGTGCCGTGAAAGACGCCGTTGCTGATGGTCTTCTCGATACTCGACGTTGGGAAAGCTGTTGTCACCTTGCTGCAGGAGCGGAGGAAGGTCGCGAGTGAGTCTCTCAGAACGTACCACTGGCGTTGATTCAGAGCGGACCGTGCTGGTTGGTGTGTATATCAATACACCGGTGAGCCCCAAAGATCCTTTGTCGGAGTTGTCAGGTCTGGCAATTACGGCCGGAGCACACGTTGTGGCTGAGTTGGTCCAGCGAAGACACGAGCCGGATCAGCGGACGTATATTGGCCGAGGGAAACTCAAAGAACTCTTTTCCGTTATTGAGCATCATGATGCCGATGTTGTTATGTTTGATAATGATCTTTCACCAGCACAGATACGAAACCTCGAGCATGAGTTGAATTGTAAAGTACTGGATCGCTCGGAGGTCATACTTGATATTTTTGCTGCACGTGCAAGGACGTATGAGGCGAGGCTGGCTGTAGAGTTAGCTCAGCTAGAGTATTCGTTGCCAAGGCTCAAGCGAATGTGGACACACCTCTCCCGATTGAAGATGGGTATCGGGATGCGAGGGCCAGGTGAAAAGCAACTTGAAGTGGATCGGCGACTTGTCGAGAAGAGGATTCATGACCTGAAGCAGGAGATGTTAGTTATTCATCGTCGCCGTGAGCGACAGGTTGCGGCAAGGCATGAACAGCGAACGGTGTCTCTCGTTGGGTACACAAACGCAGGGAAAAGCACCCTGCTCAATACCCTCACGCATGCAGATGTCCTCGCCGAAGACAAGCTTTTTGCTACGCTTGATACTCGTACAAGGCGATGGAAGTTGCCAAGTTGGGGGCCGGTGTTACTAAGTGATACGGTCGGCTTCATTCGTGATTTGCCGCATCATTTGATAGCAAGTTTTAAGGCGACGCTTGAAGAGACTCAGCAGGCCGACTTGTTGTTGCATGTGGCAGACGCTTCGAGTCCATTTGTTGAGAACCAGATTAAAGCCGTGAATTCGGTACTCGAAGAGTTGAGTGTTGATGTCAAGGACACGATACTCGTTTTGAATAAACTCGATGCAGTGACTGATCGTATTACACGGAATCGATTATGTGATCGGTATCCTTATGCTGTAGGTGTCTCCGCTCAAACGGGCTATGGCCTCGAAAAACTTGCGATACGTACGAGTGATGCTTTAGGGCGAAGCTTTCGGAACATTGAAGTAGAGACAGATTGTGGAAACGGTCGTCTTTTAGCCTGGCTTGCGAAGCATGGTGAAGTTCTGTCGAAACGTTTTGGTGATGAGCGAATGATAATTCACTGCCGCGTGCCACCAGCTGTTCTGGGGCGCATCGATCCAGATGAAGCAACGGTGAGAGATTGCGGTGATGAGGTGCGAGTGCAGCCGCAGTCTTCGTTGCTCCCTACAACGCAGTCTCCAGTAACGGAAGTTACGTGACGTGTCATATTGCAAAGTGCGT
>JAUWWJ010000097.1 GCA_030616935.1 Planctomycetaceae bacterium | reverse complement strand
CTGTCGAGGCACAACCACTGAGTCATTGGAAACACAATCAACCGCACGTGCCGGAACATCTGCCTTCACCGCGTCTTCCAGAGCACATTCAAACGCAGCGAACTCCAAAAACTCTTCCCTCGCCTTCTCGCTCTCTGCCAATAACTCTTCCAGAGCGTGCAACTCATCTGTCTGCACGCACCCATCGAGTGCTTTCCCAGCGAGATCTTCAAGCTTGTGTATTACTTGTTTTTCTGACATTTCTTTAGTTCCATCCACTCTAGGGAACATTCCTCTTAGCGGTCATGTTCTTTACTCATTCGCAATTTCACACATTTTTTGAGTGCTTGCCGCAGCCGATGTAATGTCACTCGCAACCCTACCTCAGACCGACCGGTTCTCTCTGCGTACCTTCGCAATGTCTTCTCACCTGAATACCGCTCCATCAACAACGCCCGATCTTGCTCACGTAATGTCTTGAGACAGTCTCTAAGTGCAAGAGCCTCTGTTTCCAAATCACCTTCAAGACAATCATTGGTAACGAACAACAGTTCTTCAGATTCTCTCGAAAGCATGACTTCCTTTTTTCGTGCCCGGTCTCGACGATGAGCAAGAATTTCGTACCGAACGATTGCATTGATCCATCCACGAAAATTTGTTCCCTCACCGAATTCATGTCGTTTCTTCCAGGCAATCAGGTTTGCCCGTTGAAGGATGTCAGCGGTTGTTGCGTTACACAGAACGACAGACCGAATGACTCGACGCAGTCGATTTTGTTCACAAGCAAGAAGTTCAGCGAAGTCGTCGTCTGGCATATGCTTTGAGAAAACCTTCTTTGTCGTGAGTAGACTCCGCGGCTACACGAAACGTTAACAAGCTATCCGCATCACCCAACACAACCGTTTGGCTGCAGAAAATCGCCCTTTACCGGTACCATCGGCTCCTCGAGTGCGGGCTCCCCACAATACTACCGACCATCACCCTCATAAGTAATTTGACCATTTTGAGGGGGTGCAGGCCATGGATATTTTCCAGGTTCCCATATCTGTTGCTGACCACGCCGCGCCTTTTCAACATGGAATCGTATCTTTTCTGGAACTGACGTGTTTTCAGCCTGCCCGTAAACATACGGAAGAGCTGGTTTCATTATTCGAGAGAACTCTCCCAGTGGAGGCCGCTCGGCTGACAACGCAAGAATTCTGTTTCGTAGCTCAATGACAATTTCCGGATATGCCTCCGAGACATCGTCGCGCTCCCCGGGATCGCATTGTAAATCAAACAGGGCGTCACCAATAAGCTTCCACTGACCACTGCGTATGGAGGGAAGCCGTACACTGCCGGTGGCCTCGATGAGAATCTCCGTCCGCGGACTCTTCTTCCCTTCAAAAACAACAGGGCTCATATCCCATCCATCGAGTGCCAAAGATTTGTTCGTCGAACCACCCCCAATGGCAACGAGTGTTGGAAAAAGATCTGTGACGTGCATAAGTTCGTTACACCTTGAGCCCGAGGAAATGACTCCGGGCCATCGAAGCACACAGGGTACACGAATACCACCCTCGAACGTTGTATTTTTAGTCCCTCGCCAGGGGCGATTGACCTCTTCGGTGAGTCCACCATTATCATTTGTAAAGAGAACCAGCGTCTCGTCTGAAATACCGAGTTGGTCAACAGCTTTCAGCATACGGCCGACAGCATCATCAAGACACTTAATAGCTGCAGCCCGCTTATCAAAGACATCACAATGACGTGGTATTTCCTCAAGTGGCCCATGAATTGCGTTAAATGCTACGTAATGAAAAAAGGGATCTGCTTTATTCGAATGAATCGTCATGAGTCGAATTGATTCATCAGCAATCAAATCCGTTGAATAGCCCATTTCCATTAGAGGCTGCTGATCACGGTGCCAATCAAAGACGCACAAAGGCTGTGGGGCATTATGCGGAATGAGGTGCGAGTTGTAGTCGATGCCCCAGCCGTAGTGGCCATATTGATGGTCAAATCCGCGCGCGAACGGAAGATGTTTCGGCAACCACTCGCCAAGATGCCACTTTCCAATCATGGCAGTTGTGTAACCAGCCTCTTTCAGAGCATCAGCGAGGGTTCGTTCACGTGGGTCGAACCCGTGTATCCGTCGTGTAGGCGTACCATCTGGAAGCGTGGCCAATGGTATATCGAGCAGTGCAAGGTAATCCGGTTTCCCAAAGTCCTCACTTCTCCAGTCCATCCATTGGCGGAATGGGTAACGACCTGTTAACAACGCACTGCGTGACGTGGCACACACTGGGGTCATACAAAACTGACTAAGTTGCATGCCCTGTCGGGCAAACCGATCAATGTTTGGTGTGAGCCTCACATCACCACCATGAAATCCTGGATCGGCCCAACCGAGATCATCCACTAATATCAGGATAATATTCGGTTGTGTAGACCCACTGGAATACTTCCCTTCTGCGTACACCCAGGCCGCAGGCACAACAATCAAAAGGACAATAAATGCAATGACCGTAGAGGCACGTGAAACGCCGTCTAAACGCATTCGTTGAATCATAATAATTTGCCTGATTTCCATCGTGCCTCAAAATAGTTCACTATCATGCCACCACAAAAACTCGATATACTACGATAGGAGGGTGGAATCGCAGGACATCGTAAACAAATTGGGCCCGCCCTTCACGTACTGTCACCTGAAACAATTTGAATTCAATCCCGGAACAACAGGTCTCATTCTGCCATGTTTTTTTCCCGATCCTTTGCTGTCTTCGCTGCCTTAACGCTTCTCATTGGAGCAACTGCGCATGCTGCGGACCGTCCTAATATCCTTTACATCATGTCTGATGACCACGCTGCTCACGCAATCTCGGCGTACCAAGGCCGGCTAGCTAAGGTTGCACCAACACCAAATCTTGATCGAATTGCACATGAGGGCGCGTTGTTTTCCAATGCATTTTGTACGAACTCTATCTGCTCTCCTTCGCGGGCCTGTGTGATCACCGGACAGTACAACCACATAAATGGTGTTTTTGATCTCGGCGGACGAATCCCGCCCGGGAAACAGATGCTTCCTATTCAGATGCGAAAAGCTGGCTACCAGACGGCCATAATTGGGAAGTGGCATCTCAAAAATGAACCGGCCGACTTCGACCATTACTGCGTCCTGCCAGGGCAAGGCAAATATCACGACCCCGAATTTCGAATTCGTGGACCAAATCCCTGGGGCAAAAACACGATCCAATTCAAAGGCAAACACGTCACAGATGCCATAACTGATTTGTCGCTTGACTGGATTGAGAACGAATGGGACCAAACAAAGCCATTTTTTCTGATGCATCATTACAAGGCACCACACGACTACTTTGATAATGCACCACGATACGAGTCGTATCTAGCTGACGTTGATATCCCTTCTCCTGCGTCTCTTTGGGAAATGAATCCAGAGTACGGATCTCTTGCCACCCGTGGCGATCAAGACGAACTTGTTCCCCACATTGGCACATCAATTGGTGGAAGAAACCCTCGGAGGTCCTACCTCCGCGACCTTCCAACACGGTACCCTGAAGAATTCCCCACTAACTTCGATCCAAACGACTACTCGGACGATGAAAACAAGAAGTTTGCCTACAACGCGTATCTCAGAAAATTCCTTCGTTGCGTAAAAGGCATTGATGACAATATCGGCCGCCTTTTTCAATACCTCGAGACCTCGGGCCAACTTGAAAATACCATTATCGTATACACCGCCGATCAGGGTTTCATGCTTGGAGAACACGACTATCAGGACAAGCGATGGATGCTCGAACAGTCGCAGCGAATGCCACTCATGATTCGTTACCCGAAAAGTATTAAGGCTGGACAACGATTTGAAACTCTGGTTGAGAATGTTGACTTTGCACCCACTCTCTTGGACTTTGCAGGCGCCACCATTCCCTCCACTGTTCAAGGGCGATCTTTTCGTTCGCTTCTCGAAACGGGACACGAGTCAGACGACTGGAAGGAAGCGACATATTATCGATATTGGATGCACATGGCTCATCATGACAACCCGGCTCATATTGGCCTTCGGACAAAGACTCATAAACTCATCTTTTATTATGGCTGCAATTATGATGGGGGTTACCGCACGCCCCCAGGCTGGGAACTCTATGATCTCATCAACGACCCTGCCGAAACGGTCAACATCTACGACGACCCCGAGAACAAAGATCTTGTCGCTGATTTAAAAGCTCAACTTGCCGACTTGCGGCAAAAAATTGGTGATGATGGCACCCATTACCCCGCATGCGAAAAGATTCTGAAAGAATTCTGGGAGTACGATGAACCTGCTCGAAGCAATGCAATTCAAATTTCCCATGATTTCCTAGACCGCCGTCTTGGTGAACTTGACCGCGGTGACAGAAGCCCAAAAACATACGTTGGAACGGATCATCAATAGAACTGCTATTTATCCAGCTCGTGTGCCGGCGAACCACAAAACCCTGTATCGTTTTAGCGACCTACGGCAACAAAGTAGACTCACTTCCCGCTTAAACGTTAAGAATAACTCTTAGCTGAAACACTTCACGACAACTGTCTTGGGCGCAATCGAAAATGAAAAAACTGTTTGGTATTCTCTTTTTTTTGTTCACTGCTCCTTCGATCGCCTACTCGGAACCCGCTAATATCATCTTGATTCTGGCAGATGACGTGAGCGCGGATATGTTTTCATGCTACGGGCAAGCAGACTCAGCACACACACCGAATATTGATCAAATTGCAACGAACGGAGTATGTTTTCGAACGTGCTTTGCACCTGCTATTTGTGCCCCATCCCGCGCTTGCTTGATGACTGGGGTGTATGGCAATAGGACAGGTGTTTTTCGAAATGACATGTGGGCATTTGATTCACGAGGAACCTTATTCACAGTGCAACCAAGTTGGGCAAAATTGATTCACGATGCCGGTTACGCGACGGCTATCGCAGGCAAATGGCACTGTGGAGCAAAAGAGGCGTGGGAAGGCGTTGTTGGCTTTGATGAATATTGCCTCTGGGAAAGCCCTGGAAAAATTGAATCTCACTTTGGAACAAACCCAATAACGACAGGCCAACGCGATGACATTAGTTTGCCGGATACACGGTACTGGTATCCATCAATGGTGCAAAACGGGCACTACATACCAGTTGAGAAAAAAGATTTTGGTCCCGATAAGCGAGTTGATTTTCTACTTGACTTTATTGAACGGAAGACGCGAAAGAAGCAGCCATTCGTCGCGTATTGGCCAACGGTGATTCCACACGGTCCTTATTCCACAACGCCTGACCATGGTGATGTCTTGGACATTGAGCAGGAAAAACCTGACACGGCAGGAATGCAGCGCGAGGAAAAGCTCGAGGTCATGAATCAATATGAACAAGAACATCAGCAACGATTTATTCATCTCATTGAGCATCTTGACAAACTGATTGGTAAATTGATTGCCAGCACAAAGCAATTAGGAATCTATGACAACACCTACTTCATCTTCTGTGCCGACAACGGAACGGCGGTGACCGCAAAGGACCGAGGAGTAGAGCGTGGCGTCCACGTACCATTTGTCGTCCAGGGTCCTGGCATCAAAAAAAGAGGGCTTACGGATGAGTTAACAGATTTTTCTGACATTGCTCCAACACTCCTCGACATGGCAGGGACTACTCAACCGGCAGATACCGCATTTGATGGAAAAAGTCTTTTGCCTTTCTTAACAGCAAAAACAAACACCCACCGCGAATGGATCTATGCCTATACAGGACCGGTACAGGTCGTTCGAACCAAAACCCATCTTCTTGAAGCAGTCTCGCCATTCTACGGAAAACCAGACGGGCGGTTTTACTATACAAACGACTCTCGCTTTGGCCGAAACTATAAACGGGTTGACGGTGAACCTTCACATGCACAAGACCGCCAGCGATTAGAAACAGTTATTGCGAGCCTGCCGTCTCACCTCGAAGAAGATCATCCATTCTGGACTTCAAAACTTGGAACAAGGTGGCTTCACTCAAACGACATTGAGGAAACCGCCAAAAAGCAACTTTACAATCACTCTGATTATTCATTCTATGACGAGACCGACTGAGTCTCTTTTCTACTATGCGAATAGTTGCCTTCCTTGTTGCTTTAGTACCAGCCTTCGTACTTCTAGAAAATACGAGAGCTGATGATCGACCAAACATGATCTTCGTCATGAGTGACGATCAGGGCTGGGGTGATGTTGCCTACAACGGACATCCGGTTTTGAAAACGCCCCATCTTGATTCAATGGCGGAATCCGGCCTTCGTTTTGACCGTTTCTATGCCGGTGCCTCTGTATGTAGCCCGACG
>JAUWWJ010000231.1 GCA_030616935.1 Planctomycetaceae bacterium | reverse complement strand
ATGGTGGCCGTCATGTTCATAACAGGTGGTTGGATGATTGAACGATTTGTGAGCCTTTTTCAGGCTAGTGTTCTTTCGCCCTAGGGGAGTCTTGGTTTCTCATGACATCGGCGTGTGTTTTTCTGGCCACCGAATCAGTAGCCAACTTGGGGTTCTTCGACTTGTTTTCGAAGTCAACGTTTTTTGTCTCTGCCGGAGTGCTTGCTCGCATTGCCGGTGTTTTGCTCGGCGGTGGTATGCGGCTTTTTCCGGGTGGGACTGTTCATCTTCGACTCGCGATTCTTTTTATTCTTGGTCTTGCCGCTGCGCCAGTAGCGATCTCGGTAGTGCAGGTGCAGAACGTGACTGAAGAATTATTTTTTCCTATGATATTTTCAGAGCTGCTCGTCGGCGGCTGTCTTGGTTTGTCGATAAGCTTTTTGGTGACAGTTTTCGAGTCTGTCGGTAGTGTGTTTGCCAATGTCGCAGGACTGAACTGGGCAGATGTTTTTACGCCGGGTGGTAGTGGAGGCCCAGGTGTCACCCGTCTTTGTGGGTGGGTAGGCCTTGCCTCGTTTGTCATAGCTGGCGGTCAACAGTTAGTAGTTGCAGGATTAATTGATAGTTTTCTGCAGATGCCTGTAGGTGCACTTGCTGGAACAAATGAAATATTCGAGGTGCCAATTGTAATGAGGTTGATCGAGTTGCCATCTCTTTGTCTTCAGCTGGCTCTCATGATTTCCGCTCCTATTCTCGTTGCCGTGATAACAGCACATCTGACGGCAACAATCTGTATGCGTTCTATAGCGGTCACACCTGGCCCAGGGCTACTGCAGGGAATCGCAGCTGCCGTGATGCTCGGTGGTCTGATTGTTGGAAGCCAGCAGTGGGCTGGTCATGCAGGAGAAATTCTTCGCACCCCATTCGAAGCTAGTTTTGGATCAGCAGACTCGGCATATCCTGCAGTCAGTCAGGGTGCTGTAGAGACGGGAGGTTCAATCAGTGAGTGAAAGCCATGATCGAACCCTTCCTGCCACGCCTCGTCGCAGGGAGGACGCTCGGAATAAAGGTCTGGCTCCAACGGGTGCTGTGTTGGGGTGGCCTGCCATGGCAGCAGTGGTTTTGGTTGCACTACCAATTTGGTTTCGTGCGACTGTCTCAGCTGCAGTCGCTGCAATCGAAAATATTCAAATGACTGGCAAGGGTTGGAGCTATCATGTTTTTCTACCACTCATTTTTCCCACAGTTGTTGTTGTCGTGCTTGCTCTCGGTGTTCTGTTGCTAGTTCGTACACTTTTTGACGGTGCGGCATGGCGAATCGACCGCCTTGTTTTTCGATTTGAGCGGATTGACCCAAGCATTGGTTTCCAACGTATTGTCTCCGCAGTCACTGTTATTCGGATCGTACTTTCTTTTGTTGGTTTTGCTGTTCTTGTGACTGCGTCTTGGTTGTTGGCAGGGCCGCTTATTGTTGTTCTGGGTGATTTGCCGGTGCGCCTTGGTCGTGGAACAGGGCAGGGCAGTGAAGTGCTGTCTGCGGCTGTGAATTATCTATGGGGCATTTTGGCAGTTGCAAGCATTGTCTCTGTTGTGGATTGGTGGCTCCAGCGATTCCGTTTTGAAAGAAAGATTCGGATGACTCCGAGTGAGTTGCGTGAAGAGTTAAGGAGCCTGCGAGCAGATCCTAGGGTGCGATGGCAGCGCAATGGGTAGCGTGGTTACACGCGCAGTTCGCTTTCGTCAGTCCGTTCAGGACAGTTCTTCAGGGCTTCTTTCACCGGGCCATCGAGAAACTCATCTACCTGAGTAACAGCTCGTCCTTCAAGGCCTTCTATTGTCAGCGCGGCTTGTAGGTCAACGTTCTCAAAAAGCGGATCCGCTGCGAGGCGTTCAACCAGATCGTTATCACGGCCATCGCGAATGCTTGCTGTACTTGCATGGCTGTGGCGGCGAATGGCCTCGTGAAGTTCTTGTCGATCACCTCCGGCAGTGGTTGCAGCCATCAAGAGGCGTTCACTAGCCAAGAATGGAATGTGCTGCTCAAGATTGCGACGAATACTTCCGGGAAGGACAACAAGTCCACCAGCGATGTTTGAATAGATTACGAGCACCGCGTCTGTTGCAAGAAAAGCCTGAGGTAGTACGAGGCGGCGAGGGGCCGAGTCGTCGAGTGTTCTCTCGTACCACTGCACTGCAGCCGTTTGGCTGGCCGTCTGCTGAAGGCCCATGATAAAACGACCGAGGCCACACATTCGTTCCGCCCTCATGGGGTTTCTCTTGTACGGCATTGCAGATGATCCTACTTGATCAGTTTCAAAAGGCTCCTCAAGCTCACCCCATGCTGCTGCGATCCGAAGATCATTTCCAGCTTTGTGAGACGATTCTGCGATGCCACCAAGAGTTGCCAGAACTTGGGAATCGATTTTCCGAGGGTATGTCTGTCCCGTGACTGGAAACGATTTCTCAAAACCCATTTTTTTCGAAACAAGTTCATCAAGGTGTCTTACTTTGTCGTGGTCTCCATTGAACAACTCAAGGAAACTGGCTTGTGTGCCAGTAGTTCCTTTTACGCCACGGGCACACAGGTGTGCGCGTCGATGATGGAGTTCCTCAAGGTCGAGAAGGAGGTCAAGGATCCAGAGGCAGATTCGCTTTCCTATGGTAGTTGGTTGAGCTGGCTGTAGGTGCGTGCGCCCAAGGCAGATTATTGACTTTGTTTCGCGTGCTTTGCTCGCGAGCCTTTCAATAACAGTTGCCAAACGGGCTGTTGCAAGGTCGAGTGATTCACGAATTAAGAAAAGATCGGTGTTGTCTGTTACGTAGGCACTTGTTGCCCCGAGGTGCATAATAGGTTTGGCTTCGGGGCAGTCTTCTCCAAAGGTATGAAGATGAGCAAATACATCATGTCGTGTCTGGCGTTCGAACGCGGCTGCTTTCGCAAAGTTAACAGTGTCTAGATGTGACCTCATCTGATCAAGCTGGGAGGGAGTTATGGGTAATCCCATCTCAGCTTCTGCTTCAGCAAGCGCGAGCCACATTCTCCGCCATAACCCATATCGATGCCGATCACTCCAAATATATGCCATCTCTTTCGAGGCGTAACGATCGGCCAGTGGATTGCCCCACCGTTCAGTTCCCTCGGACTGCTCATTCATGGTTTTTTCCGTCATCGCTAGCTTTCGTTAAGAATGTGTTCGGTTCTTAGATTGTATTTGTGGCTTTCCGGTCGATGCTGACATCATGCAGAAGAAACGCTCAATAGCTAGCCTTGCTCGTGGGCCTCGAGATGCTTCCGCTTTCAGTGATCGATCAAGAGATTCCAGCCAGTTTGGGAGTTGTCGACATCGATGGCTACCAAGACTCCGTAACGCCATTTCGGCCTGGTTCATGGCTTTGGGCCAGCTTGCGACTCCGGCCTCTTTCAATGCTGCGACAAGACTTGCTGGACGCTTGGGACCTCCCAGCAATCGTGCCGCTGTCGAATAGCGTCGAAGTACGGTTGCTGCTTGTGCAGTCAGTCCAATAGGGCTTTCGCCGGATTGAATAAGCTTGTCAAGGAGCGAGATGGCTTCAGTTGTTCGACCTGCCGCCGCTGCGTCAACCATTTCCCAGACGGTTCGTTGGTTCCCCATGCCTTCGAGTGAATCAACCATTTCTGGCAGAAGTGTCCGGTTTCCTTCCTGAGGCAAGGCTGTCGCAAAGGTTGTGAGAGCCTGATCGATTTGGCCAAGTTCGTCACCAAGACGTTCGAGTATCGTGCCAGCTGTTACTACAGGCAAATCAATCGAGTGTGCTTGGCGTGCCCATTGGCGAAGCCATTTTGCAAGGTCGAATCGGGGAGGTGTTGAAGTGGTGATAGCGAGACCGTGTTGATGTACCGCTTTCGCTAGTCGGGTGTTGGAAGGAAAACTACGCACTTCCAGAATGAGGAATCCAACGGGGCCGGATTCTTGACACGCAACACGTTCAAGAATTTCTCGATGCGCTGAAACAAACGAATCAGCGCGTCGGACAATAGCAATTCGTGCTGCATCACTAAACATTGGGACTGTTGCAACTTCGTCAAGAATATCTCTTGGGTCAGGCTGATCGTCACCTGAGAATTCACGGCATGCCCACGAAGTGTCATCTTCGGCCGGGTGGATACACTTTCGTAGCCGAGATAGGATCTGGTGATTCACAAACTGATCATCACCAACAAGCACAACCATCGACGGCTT
>JAUWWJ010000386.1 GCA_030616935.1 Planctomycetaceae bacterium | reverse complement strand
TTGCTTACGCCTAACTGAGAAGCAACGATATCGATCACTCGATCCTGGACTGATGCCACGTTTGATCCTCCAAATATTTTGAATCGCGATCGGAATCGCGTGAAAGGTATGAAATGTATTGTGTAAGTCTGTCAGCAGTTACACCACAAACTGGTTTGAATAGCTCGAAACAACCTATTCTCTGAACGCAAGATATACCGGCTGAAGCCACACCCTGTCCAGTTCGTACTCAAAAAAACGGCAATGAGGCCTTCTCAACCGATCAAACCGCCATCCACAACAAGAGTCTGAGCCGTAATATACCCAGCAGACGGAGAAGCGAGGAACGCAACAGCTTCGGCGATTTCTGTCGCCAAACCCAACCGTTTAGCCGGTACTCGTTTCTTCACCACGTCGAGAAGGGCAGGCCCTAGGGCATCCGTCATGTCGCTGGCAATGAAGCCCGGAGCAACCGCATTCACCGTGACTTTCCGACCGGCTAACTCTTTAGCCACCGTCTGAGTAAGTCCAATGAGGCCTGCCTTCGAGGCCGAGTAGTTGGCCTGGCCGGGGTTCCCTATCATTCCCGAGACGCTCGAGATGTTCACAATCCGTCCATAGCGTTGCTGCATCATCGGCCGACTCGCCGCGCGCATGAACAAGAATGGTGCTCGGAGATTTGTCGACAAGACTTCATCCCACTCATCGTTGCTCATCCGAGGCAGGAGTGTGTCTCGGGTGACGCCCGCGTTGTTGACAAGAATATCGAGCCTTCCATGCTTTTCGACAATCGCCTCGACCACCTTTTCAATGGCTTCTGGTTGCGAGACATCACAGGGCATTGCGTCAGCCTTGCCTCCTGCAGAGGTGATCGCTTCAACAACTGAAGCAAGCTTTTCCTGATTACGTGCCAAGACGCATACAGTCGCTCCGTTCGCTGCCAGAGTCTCTGCAATAGCTCGACCTATGCCTTGACTTGCGCCGGTCACAAGAGCCACTTGGTCTGACAGGTCGACCTGCAATGGCTTTACCTGTTTCGTTTCGGCCATACGACTTACCCCATTCCACTGTTTAGAGTCTGTTTTTCCTTCTCGCAACGTTCCTACGATGGCCGCCTGCGAGACAGAATTCCTGAACACACTTAACTATCAATCACGCCTTTGCACGGCATTTTCCTGTTGATTCTCTTGAGAAGACCTCTTAAGACGCGACCAGGTCCAACCTCCCACAAGCCCCCCACTCCCGTCGATAGCAAAAACTCCATTGAGGCATGCCATTCAACGACACCGCAGACTTGGCGAGCAAGCAGATCACGAATTTCTGCTGGATCAGTATGTGGTTTTGCATCAACGTTACTAATCACAGGAATTCTTGGGACACGTAGGTCCGTTTCTTCGAGAACTGCGGCGAGTGTATCCCTCGCTGGCTCCATAAGCCGGGTATGAAATGCACCAGCAACCTCCAGCGGGATACATTTCATGGCACCTGCCTTCGTCGCCTCTTCAGCTACTCTTTCACAGGCAGCACGGCCTCCTGAAACAACAATATTCCCAGGACAAAGAACGTTTGCAATGGAGAGCACATCATTGCCACGTGATGCGTCACACACCTCTTCAACTCGGTCTCGCTCGAGCCCCAGAATGGCGACCATGCCTCCAGGCTCAGCGTCAGCACAAGCCTGCATCGCACGACCACGTACATTGACAATTCGGACAGCCGACTGCACATCTAACGCACCGGCGTGAACAAGGGCAGAATATTCCCCAAGGGAAAGACCTGCCGTACAGGACTCATCACCGCCACGTGCAAAGGGTGAACCGTCCTGCAGACGGAGAACTTCCAGCATTGCGAGACTCGTAACGAGGAGTGCAGGCTGACTGACTGCAGTGGTGTTGAGTTCCTCAGCCGGTCCATTTGTACAAACTTCAAGCAGGTCATACCCAAGAACTTCTGACGCCTGCTGGAACAGAGTCAGGGCAGGGGGGCAATCAAAGCACCAAGGCCCAGCCATGCCGACGTGTTGTGCGCCTTGGCCCGGAAAGAGCAGCGCGAACGATTCGTCCGCCAAGAGACTAATCCTCGGTTTTTACTACTTGTTTGCCCATGTAGTACCCACAATGACTACAAACGCGATGGGTTGGCACAGCCTTCCCACAAGTCGGGCAAAACGACAACTGCCTAGGTGTAAGGAAATCATGCGCCCGACGGGTGCCAGTTCTGCGATTGGAATGCCTACGTTTTGGGACGGCCATAATTAATTCTTACCTATAAAATGAGCCATACTTGGCTTTTTGGAATCACTAAATCTACGTCCCAGCGTGATGTCCGTCAAGAACCGTTCGCTTCAACCAAGGGCAAAGGATATTTTCAGAACAATTTCTGCTGGGGCCCAGACCTTGGGGCATCACCGAGGTGTGCTTCTCCCCGCTCTGTAAGACGGCGACCTCGCGGGGTTCGAATAATGAGTTCGTACCGTAAAAGGAAAGGCTCAACGTCATCTTCAAGCGTGTCGACAGCGGTACTCATCGTATGTGCGATAGCCTCAATCCCGGCCGGACCGCCCCCAAACACACGCTGAAGCGTCTCGAGGTATCGCCGGTCAAAGCCATCAAGGCCGAGTTCGTCGATTCCCTGCATCTCAAGTGCTGTCCTCGCTATATCGAGATCAACAACCCGATTGGCACGACTCGTTGAGTAATCCCGCACCCAGCGAAGTCGGTTATTCGCCAGACGAGGCGTACCCCGACTTCTCCCGGCAATTTCTGTCGCTGTCTCATCGTCCATTGGCATTTCAAGTTTTCCTGCAGATCGAAAAACGATTTTTGCGAGTTCGGCAAC
>JAUWWJ010000333.1 GCA_030616935.1 Planctomycetaceae bacterium | reverse complement strand
GAGGTATAGGCCTGAAGTTGACAGACGTTGTATTCAGCCTGAGAAATTGGACGGTAGCAGTTGAGACTTCCCTTTTCTTGCGGGCTTCGTTGAGTTCCTTCGCAAGCTTCCTCGCATTTCCTGCCTGTGCTTGCATGCCCATGCCCATCATTGATGACATGCCACCACCACCCTTGCCAGCAAAAACACGATCACGGGTACCGCTGGTTAATGCAGCAAGTTCGTAGAACTGTTTTTGGGTCCACTTGTCAAAAGGATGATCATGGCATTGGGCACATCCAATTTGTGTACCAAGGAATACACGCACGGTATTGTCGATGTATGGCAGTGCCATGCCTCGATCCCGCAGTTGGTAACCGGTTGCTGGGTTGTCCCAGATTTTGCCGTCTGCTGTGAGCATTGAGAATACCCATTTATCGTATGGAGTATTTTCAGCAATCGATTGTTTCACCCAGTCCATGTAGGGTTCAAAGACGAGCGTGTTTTTATCGGGTCGCTCTTTTAAGCGCAGGATATCTGCCCAGAAGTTGTAAAAATGACTCACGTAATCGGGGCTGGTTAAGAGGTCATCAACAAGATCAAGTCGCTTCTGTTGGCTGGATTTATCAAGAAATGCTTTGACTTCATCAAGCCTTGGAATTCGACCACCAAGGTCAAGATAGACTCGCCGTACAAATTGTTCATCGGTGAGTTCTTCACTCGGAGAAATGCCAGCTGCAGACCACTCACTTTCCAGAATGGAGTCAATTGCACCCGCTGCATCTGTGACGTTTTTTCGAGCGGTGGTGTCCCGCTCAATCTCTTTGACAGAGAGTATTTGACCTTTTGGTTTTTCAATAACGGCTTCCGGCAGCCGAATCGGTGGAGGTGTCCACTGCTTTTGTGTCTGCTTTGCTGCCTGTAATCGTTTTTGCATGGCAGCACGTTTTTGCATGGCAGCACGGGTTTGCGCATGTGCGGCATCGGCAATAAAAAACAATGAGAAAATAGAGAAGACAACGAGAAGACCTGTACGAGTCAGCCTGTTGCTCAGCTGCAAGTAACTTTTCAAATGTAATAGAGAGATGTTCATGTGAACGGTCCTTCCAGATGTCTGTTCAATAAGCTGGTGAGCCACAACGTGTTGTGGCTCACCAGTATTCTTCTATTCAAAGAGATAATAGGCAAGACAGCAACATGGTTTCTAGGTAGAACAGTGCGTCAAAATTCCTAAAAAATCTCACAAATGTACAGAATTCTTACTCTTTCTTCTTTCTCTGGCCCATCTTAGCCAGACCGGCTTTCATTTCTTCGAGCGTGACTTTTCCATCTCCATCGGCGTCGAGCCTCTGAAAACGTTTTTCTGCACCCTCTAGTTGCTTGTCTTTCATGCCTTTTTTGAATTCATCAAGCGTAAGAGCGCCGTCACCATCGGCATCTTTCTTTTCAAACATTTTGGCTGGGTCAGGCTTTTTCTTTGCCTTTTCTTCAGCCTTCGCAACGCCGCTCACTGAGACAGACAATGCAAGGCAGGTAAAAGCAATAAGTAAACAGGTCGTTATGGTTCGCATAGGTCACCTTTAGTTGTGTTTATACAGGGGGGACGTCGTATCCCAAAAACCCCAAAAGTTCAGCGTAACAGAGAAAGTCGCTTTACCAAAATGTGTTGGTTGTTCGACTTTTGTGGGCCGAGATCAACCCTCTGAGCACTTCTCTTTTAGCAGCACGACGCTCTTTCTTTTTAACGATCCAATGGCTGGAAAGTTTCTTTATCCAGAAACGCGCTGCGGAGACGTTTCAGTCCTTCCTTCAGCAAATCGGGTGGACACCCACAATTGATTCTTAGAAATCCAGGGCTTCCAAAATCAGTCCCATTCGATGGGCCGATGCCAGATTCTTCACATGCCTTTTGGGGCTGATTCTTATTAGGTGGCTGAGTCGAGATCCACTCCCTGCAATCGATCCATAAAAGGTAGGTTGCCTGTGGTGAAATACATGAGATACCAGGTATCTGTTCAATAGTTGTAAGAGCGCATTCTCGATTGAATCGTAAAACCTGGATGAGCCGTTGTCTCCACGGATCACCATCTCTCCATGCTGCTTCTGACGCTGCATAGCCCAGCGGGTTCACCATTGGCACAAGTCCACCGCCAGCCTGCCGCCACTGTCGTCGCAGGCGTTCGTCAGGAATGATAGCTGCAGCACAGCCGAGTCCGGCTATGTTCCATGTTTTTGATGCAGCGACAAATGTTATTGCTCTCTTTGCAGCTGGGTGATTTAAGCTGGCAAATGGAATGTGTTGGATGTTCTCATCAAGAATGATGTCATCCCAGATTTCATCACTCACAACTGCGACATTTTTTCTTTCGCAGATGTCAGCAATACGAAGGAGATCTTCTTTGTCAAAAACCATGCCCGTTGGATTATGAGGATGACAAAGCCAGAAAATTTTTACATCTGGTGTGAGAGCTTCTTCAAATTCGTCCCAATCAATAGTCCATCGCTGAATAGCAGGGTTTGCATGCATGGGGATTTGCACACATCGTCGCTCAGCTAATTTTGGAAGAAATAAAAATGGTGGATAGATTGGTGTGAGTGTCGCGATACCGTCGCCAGGTTCAGATAACAAGCGTGCTGTGATAGATAATCCAGTGACGATTCCTGGCACGCCGATTATCCATGATGGAGCAATCGTCCAATAATGCTGTTCTTTGAGGTGGTCTGTAAGCGTCGAGCGGAACGTAGATGTGTCATGGGTATACCCAAAGACACCATGATCAGTCCTACGGCGGATGGCATCAAGGACGACATCAGGTGACTGAAAGTCCATGTCCGCAACCCAAAATGGAAGAATCGTTTCTCCCGAGGGCGTCACATGTTCGGCATAGCGATCCCATTTTTCTGAACCCGTAGCAGTCCGGTCTGGACACGTCAGGAATTCAGCAGGGAGATCCTCATATGAATATTTCATGACACTATGGTGACGAACCGAGGGCAGTAAAACTAGTCCTGCAACCAAGGGACTTTTACTTTCCCAAAAATATGCTTTGACGAATGGTAATCTATTTTCGTCTTTATGCTGTTTGAAGCATTGAATGCTGTCTCTCATTGAGTTTTTTAAAACTCCCTTTCTTGATCGAACATTTTGAATAAAAGGCTTAGGTTTTATGAATGCACGAATAGCGACTCACTTCTTTTGGAAACCAGCAGGATTTTTCATG
>JAUWWJ010000030.1 GCA_030616935.1 Planctomycetaceae bacterium | reverse complement strand
GATTGTTCTCGTATGGGATCGGGTGGATACAGCATCCCCTCAATTGTTGAGGAAGAGGTTATTCGCTTCAAGAAATGTACTGCCAAATTCATTCTTCATGTCGAGAAAGATACCGTGTGGCGGAGGTTCAATGAAGATAAGTTTTGGAGAAAACACAATTGTCTACTGACGCATGGTGGTGGTCAGCCACCACGTGGTGTGCGTCGAATGCTCTATCGCCTCCATCATGAGCTAAAGCTTCCGGTCTATTGTTTGCTCGATAATGATCCTTGGGGCTATTACATCTACTCCGTGCTGAAACAGGGTTCTATAAATCTTGCGTACGAATCAAAGCGAATGGCTATTCCGTCAGCTAGATTTCTTGGTTTGCGGTCGATCGATTACGAAAAATGCAAGCTCGCCCCGAGTGTTCAAATAGCACTGAGTGACTCAGACGTAAAAAGAGCGAAGCAGATCGCCGCATATCCTTGGTTTGCTGCCAAGAAGGCATGGCAGAAAGAAATTCACAAGATGCTTTCAAACGGCTTCAAGCTGGAGGTGGAGTCTTTAATTTCAAAAGACATCAGCTACGTGACTGAGGTTTATACGCCAGAAAGACTTGCTGATCGGGACTGGTTAGACTAATCGTCAGCCTCTGACGGCAATGCCTCTGTTCGCCGGTCTTTTCCTAGCATCGTACGTCGTCAGCCCGACCAATGAGCCCAGTTCGACGAACCTGCCGTGGTTGGCTCACTGCGTCAGAGCCTTTTTCCATGCCTGCAATTTGTTTTGGGACTGGTGGCCTGCCAAAAAATTCTGCTATTCGCCCAACAACAGTCGCCTGTTCAGTTGGTTCAAGTTCGGCAAAAATTGGAAGAGCGAGTGTTTCTTTTGCAGCCTGTTCGGTGACAGGAAGATCATTCAATTTCCAGCCAAAGTTAGCGAAACATTTCTGTAAATGAAGAGGAACTGGATAATAAATTTCTGTTCCGACGCCAGTTGCCATCAAATGCTCCCGCAGGGCATCTCGCTTTCCATCTGCTACGCGAATGACATATTGATTCCATACATGTCTTCCACGGGTGTCAATTGTAGGTGTCGTAATGACATCTTCTAATTCACAGTGGTTCACCATTTCTGTATATCGAATGGCATTGTGTGCTCGCTTTGTTGTCCATTGATCAAGGTGCGGGAGTTTGATGCGGAGGACAGCAGCCTGGAGCGAATCCAGCCGACTATTTATTCCAACAACATCATGGTAGTAGCGAGGCTCCATGCCATGGACGCGAAGTTTTCGAAGTGCATCTGCTAGGTCATCACGTGTCGTCGTGAGAAAACCTCCATCACCAAATCCACCAAGGTTTTTTGTGGGATAAAAACTGAAGCAACCCATGTCACCAAGTCCACCACTGCATCGTCCATGCCACGTAGATAGTATTGACTGAGCGGCGTCTTCAATAATTGGAATGCCGGCTCCGTTTGCAATCGGTAGGAGTGCATCCATGTCAACCGTTTGCCCGAAGAGATGAACCGGGATAATGGCACGTGTTCGAGAAGTGATTCGGCGAGCAACGTCATCAGAATCAATGAGAAATGTGCTCGGGTCGATATCGGCAAATATGGGCGTGCCACCTAGTCGCGTGACGGCACTCGCTGTTGCAAAAAAAGTGTAGCTAGGCAGGATCACCTCATCACCAGGCTCAATGTGAAGGGCCATCAATGCGAGGAGAAGAGAATCGCTTCCAGAGGCACAGCCAATCACATGAGGTACATTAAGAATAGTTGATAATTCGTTTTCTAACGCCGTCACATCAGGCCCCAGGACAAAACGACCGGAATCACAGACGTCGTCCATAACCTGCCGGAATTGCTCACGAAGTGGACCATTCTGTCGGTCAATGGCGAGGAGGGGGACTTTTGGAAGAAAGTCAGTAGAGTCGGATAATTTGTCGATCGAATCTGAACTAGGACCGGGTGTCATCGCTTCGTTGTCTCCGCTGGGCAGGAGGGCTCGTTTTGGCAAAAGATATGTGTCTTACCTATATAAATCGTCATGTTTGATCCGGGCTCGCCACTTCGAAATTTTATTTTTTGTCCCACAGGGCCCGGGTGTACCGGCGGGTATTTGAGGTGGTGAATATTTTGCAAGTGGGCTGAGTGTCAAGATCAAGCTTGGTCAGAGTCAGAAAGGGAGGCTTGGGAGGACTCGGCGGTTTGACAACGGTACCCATTGCACTCTACATTCACCGTCATAGATGTGTGGGTTGTTCCGCACCAAAGCCTTGTTTCTTTGCGGGTGGAGTCGTCCTCAACTGAGTGGCGTCCTATTCTAAAAGAGCGAGAAAGTGAGTCCTTGTTGATTGTTATTCAGGTTGCAGCAAATACTTTGCGAAGCAACATCGAATCACAATTTGCTGTAGGTCTCCATTTCCTTCACTGTATGAAAACCGGCGGAGCGGATGGGTTCCACGACCGTCATTGACTTAAGACAAATCGCGAAGCAGCTTGGATTGCCCGAGGAGGGTGTTCTTGCAGCGGTGCAATTGATTGATGAGGGGAATACTGTTCCCTTTATTACGCGATATCGCCGGGATCAGACGAACGGTCTCGATGAACTGCAGCTGCGAAGTATCACCAATGCGGTTGGTAAAGCGAGGCAACTGGCTGACCGAAAGCAGACCATCCTTCGAACTATTGAAGGGCAGGGGAAATTAACACCTGAGTTGCGTGAGGAGATCGATGCAGCTGAGAACACCAAAGTCCTTGAAGATCTCTATCTCCCTTTTAAACCAAAACGACTTTCACTGGCAGAGCAAGCGATACAAAAAAGATTAGAGCCGCTTGCTCAGGAAATAATCACGGCAGATTCTCAGGTAGCAGATCTAGAGAAGCGAGCAGCAGATTTTGTCGATGATGATTCGGGTGTTGCCTCTGCAGCTGACGCGCTCCTTGGCGTGGGTCACATTATTGCTGATCTTTTTAGCTCACGAGCTGACGTCCGCCAACGCTTACGCAAACTTCTGTTTCAAAAGGGTCGGCTTCGTAGTCTACGAATCGAAACTCCGGGTAAGGCCCTGACGAAAACAGCAAAGCATTTTAGAGATTATTTCGATTTTGATGAGCACCTACAGAAAGTACCACCTCACCGTGTCTTGGCAATGAATAGGGGTGAAAGAGCAAAAATTCTTCGAGTCCGTGTCGAAGGGCCGACCGAAGTAATTCAAACGATAGCAGAAGAACTTGTTGTTCCGACGGATCACCCGCATGTAGAATTTCTGAAAGGCTGTTGCCGCGATGCACTATCACGACTGATTTTGCCTAGTCTCGAACGTGAAGTGCGTCGCGAGATGACGGATGCCTCTGAAGAGCATGCGATTGCAGTTTTTGCTCGAAATTTAAGAAATCTTCTATTGCAGCCTCCGGTAGCTGGCCGAGTCGTTCTTGCGATTGACCCTGGATTTAAAAGTGGTTGCAAAGCAGTCGTGCTGGATTCCTGTGGGAATCCTTTAGCTCGTGACATCCTGCATATAGTGGGTAAAGCTGAACAGAAAACTGCAGCAGGAGTTCGAATAGTTGAGCTTGTTCGTGAGCATAACTGTAATGTAATTGCCGTTGGGAATGGGACGGCAGGGCGAGAAGTAGAATCTTTACTTTCAGAACTCATTGTCGGTGATTTGCAAGAGCACAATGTCGCCTATGTGGTTGTCAATGAGGCAGGAGCGAGTGTCTATTCGACAAGCCAGTATGCGCGTGAAGAGTTACCCGATTTTGAAGCAGCTTATCGTGGTGCAGTATCAATTGGCCGTCGGTTGCTCGATCCGCTTTCGGAGCTTGTGAAAATTGAGCCCGCTAATATTGGTGTTGGCCTCTATCAGCATGACGTCAAAGCTCGCCATCTTCATGCATCACTCGATGCTGTTGTTGAAGGGTGTGTTAATTATGTTGGAGTCGATGTCAATACGGCGAGTCCAGCACTTTTGCGTTATGTTGCCGGCTTGAATCAGGCTGTTGCAAAAGGAATTATTGATTGGCGATCCGCAAAGGGCCCGTTTACTTCACGAGAGCAGTTCCGTGAGGTGCCGGGTTTTGGTGACGCGGCTTATGTTCAAGCAGTTGGGTTCTTGAAGATATCTGAAGGTACAAATCCACTTGATGCGACCCGAATCCATCCAGAGAGCTATGAGGTCGCCGAGAAAGTGCTGAAAAAAATTGATGCAACTTCAGCCGAACTCGTTGATCGCGAGAAACATCAGAAGATATCAGATGCAGTTGGTGAAACAGACCTGGCATCTATGGCTGATGAATTAGGTGTTGGCCGGCTCTTACTCGCAGATATCGTTGAACAGTTTTTGCGGCCCGGTCGAGACCCTCGCGAAGATCTGCCTGAGCCGTTGTTCAAACAGGGTGTACTCAAGTTTGAAGATCTCGAAGTCGGGATGGAACTGCGAGGATCGGTACTCAATGTTGTTGATTTTGGGGCTTTCGTTGATATCGGCTTGCACGACAGTGGACTCGTGCATGTAAGCCAGCTTTCGAGTGGGTTTATACGTGATCCATATGCAGCTGTTGTTGTTGGACAGGCTGTTAAGGTCTGGGTTCTTGAACTCGACAAGAACCGCCGTCGTGTCGCTTTGACAATGATTCGGCCTGGCGCAAAACCCGTGCATGGGGCAAACAGAGGACGCTCACAGAATCCGAAAAAGAAATTTCTAAAGAATAGTGATCAAAAGAAGTCTGCAGAGAGAAAGGGGCCACCAAGTGGTCGTGGTCATCGAAAATCAGGGAGTGGTCCAAGAAAGAGTAAGAAACAAGATCGTGGTCCACGCACCTACACTTCCCGCCCGGATCGGAAAACGAAAAAACCATTGACTGATGAAATGAAGGCTGGGCAGGCACCATTACGAACATTTGGAGATCTGAAACAGTTTTTTGATATTCAAGCCGGGACTGATGATTCAGCAGGCAAAAAGGATTTAAAAAAGAAGAAGCCAAAGCAGGAAGTGCACAAAGCAGATTCGGCAGAACCCACAAAAAAATCCGCAGGACAAGATTCGGTGGATGAGCAGCGCGCGGATTGCTCTGCGTCGAAAGATAATGAGGGTGCTTCCGCAGGTGCAGAATCTACAGCAAAGCCGAGTTCATTACAGAATTCGAAGAAGAATGTATCCGAGGAAACCCCTTCCCCTCAACTCCCTGATGCAACAGCACCAACGCTTGAGCAACAGCCGGGTACGGATTCTTCAAAAGACACGTCGCAGCAATAACTGCACACCTATCTTTCACGAAACGTTATTCGGCCTTTGGTCAGGTCGTAGGGAGAAAGTTCAACTTTGACTTTATCTCCAGGGACGATCCGAATAAAATTCTTTCGCATTTTTCCGGCTACATGGGCATTGACGATGTGCCCACCTTCGATCTGCACCCGAAATCGGGTGTTTGCCAGTGCTTGTGTCACAACGCCTTCAACTTCAAGTGCTTGTTCTTTTTCCGCCATGGGAATCCTATGGAAAATGAGTAATGGTTTGAACGACTTTATCCTGCCCGAAGGAAAACGTCCAGTCAGATTGCAGTCTCAGTCGTCAACGGCGACTGGAGCCGCATCAGACGCTTTCCATCGCAGGTAGGCATCGAGAAAGCCGTCTAAATTGCCATCCAGCACGCTCTGGAAATTTCCTACATAATGGCCTGTTCGCTGATCCTTCACTCGTTGATCTGGGTGAAGGAAGTAATTTCGAATTTGAGAACCAAAACCAGTCTTTGGCTGAAGTTTGTATTTAGCGAGTTGCTCAGCTTCACGTTTTTCTTCTTCAAGTCGTGCAAGTCGGGAACGCAGCATTTTAATGGCTGTAGCTCTATTTTTATGTTGACTACGTTCACTTTGGCATTGAACCACAATCCCAGTCGGAAAGTGGGTCAAGCGGATAGCGCTTGAGGTTTTATTGACGTGCTGTCCCCCGGCGCCACTCGCTCGAAAAACGTCCTCTCGAATATCTTCATCTTTTATCTCTATGTCAGTATCGTCATCACTTATTTCGGGTGACACATCAACGGCTGCAAAACTGGTCTGCCGTTTCCCTTCTGCATTAAATGGGCTAATCCGCACTAGTCGGTGAATGCCCATTTCACCGCGAAGGTATCCATATGCCCATGGTCCTCGTATTGCAATGGTGGCATTCTGAATACCAGCGACGTCATCGTCTTGCCTGTCGAGCAGTTCTATGCTCAGTTCTCTCTTGTTAGCCCATGCCGAATACATGCGCAGCATCATCTCGGCCCAGTCGTTTGCATCCGTGCCGCCATCTCGAGCATGGATTGATACAAGTGCGTCACAAGAATCATGTGGGCCACTGAGCAGAGAAGTTAATTCCAGTTGATCAACAAGGCCTTCGACTCGAGTAACTTCAGTCGAGAGTTCACTTTCTAAAGAATCGTCCTCCTTGACCAACTCTACGAGTGCTTCGAGGTCATTGGAGGCAGAGATTGATTCATCGAGCGGCTTCAGAATGGAATTCAATTGTTTCAGTTTAGCGACAGTTGCCTGTGCAGTTTCACTGTCATTCCAAAAATCAGCCTGAGACATCTGAGCCTCAAGTTTGACTGCTGATTCAGTTCGACCAGCGTAGTCAAAGAGAGTCTCGTAGCTGAAGGAGGCGGCCGCAGACTTCTTCTACACGATGAAAGAGTGATGTATCCATGCCGCTGATTGTAGAGTCAGCCATGACCGGAGAGAAAGAGCCCGCTTATTTTGCGAGCACCGCACACGTTCTTTTTCTTTCGCGGGGCTAAAGACGCTCGATAATGTTTCCCGGTGAACGGATAGCTATCCTGCGAATTTCGAGGGCGGCACACGCTGCAAGTACACGAGAAGGTTCAATGTTCATGTATTCAACAACCGCGTCGATGGTGGTTTTTTCAGTCTGATCAGAAGTGGCATCAATCGCAGCTAGTACATTCTGTTCAAATTCATCAAGTTGTAGCTCTGCTGGTTTGTGAATATCACGCCCGTCTGAAGTTCGGACTTTTTTATGGAATGGTCCCAGCTCATCAAGAATTTCATCAATACATGTCACAAGTGTGACGCCGTCACGAATAAGGCTATGACACCCTGCTGACACTCTGCACTCGATGGGTCCAGGAAGGGCAAAGACATCACGTCCCTGTTCCCCTGCTAGTCGTGCCGTTATGAGTGCACCCGAACGTTGAGAGGCTTGGATTACAATGGTACCAAGGGAAAGACCTGATACGATCCTGTTCCGTCGTGGAAAAGCCGCTGCGTGTGGTGGCGTTGAGGGAGGAAGTTCGCTGACTGCAGCTCCATGATGAATGACATCTTCAACTAATTGATGATGTTCCCGTGGATAGATATTGCGTAAACCGCTCCCTAGTACCGCAATAGTTCTTCCACCCGCATTGATCGCACCACGATGTGCAGCGGCATCGATACCGCGGGCCAAGCCACTAACGATCGTCAAGCCGGCGCGAGCAAGGCCCTCTGCAAAAGCGTGTGCAATTCGCTGACCGGCTTTGGTGGCGTGGCGAGCACCAACAACTGCGATTGCAAGACTATCGCAGGGATCGATCGTCCCACGAACAAAAAGCATGTCAGGTGGATCCGGAATCTGAGAAAGAAGGTCAGGAAATACCGGGTCTGTATCCAAGATAATATCGATACCATGCTGCTGACAGTCTTCAAGAATACGAGATGCTTTGTCGTGAGTACGGCTCATTGAAATTGCAGATGCGAGGCGGTGTCCAATGCCATGAATGCTTTCAAGTGATGCCGCACTTTTTTGTAAAACACTGGATGCCGAGCCAAATTGACTGATTAGACGCCGCCGGAGGATTGGGCCGAGCCCAAGTATCGCAGCGAGCCTGAGTCGATCGAACACATGTTCGTGCCGAATAAGCGGCGAACTTTCCTGCAGTTGGGAATGCGGCATGGTGCAACTCAGCGACTGAAACGTGTATATATGTACACCATACAGTTTTTTCGAGCAGACGCAAAGCTTGAATCAGACAAAATCTTAGGCACCCTTTGCGCCCGCCTATTTCGCGGCTTTCAGTTCAGCCAAATGTTGCGCGGTGTCAACGAGGCGGTCCCAATTCTCCTCAACATATTCCGGTGGACCGCCCATCTGTGAAACGGCAACAGCCACCTCTTCGGTCGCAATCATTTCAATCGCATCCCATGGGCAGACCTTCAAGTCATAAGGGTTCGTCTTTTTCCCGGGAATATGGACGCAAACTTCACAGCCAACACAACGTTCGATGTCAATTTCACACCAACTTTGAAGATTATGAAATTGATCGTACTGCTGCACTTTGAAAATGCAGTCAACTGGACAGACTTCGAGACAACTCTCGCAGCCAGTACAGTTATCAGCATTGATTACTGCCAGTTCCTTCGGAAGTTTTTTTCTTGGTCCCTGCTTTGCCATATGAATTGCTATCGGAGTTTGGAATGGGAATTCTGAACGACTTTATTGTAGCGGTGAGAATTCCTCCGACCAAATCAAATTACTCGGGTACCAGACCCATCTCGTCTGAAACGTGAAAAATACTGTTTTTTGTCTGATTTCACTGTGAGTGTGGTATTTGAGAGAGATCAGGTTTCCACATGTTGTCACTTTCAGCCTGAAAAAATGGCAGCGAGTGAGAATCAGTCGTCATCTGTGCCGAATTTGGCTTTACTGATGAGGAACCGACTCACCAGCGAAGAGCTCTTCAGCAGTCTGTCGTGCCCGAACAAGCCGCGACGTGCCGCCGTCGATGAGGACTTCGGCAGGAAAAGGTTTTGAGTTGTAATTGCTGGCCATGACGAATCCATAGGCACCAGCAACCTCAATAACAAGAAGGTCACCAACACGGGCAGGGGGGAGGTCACGAGTCGATACGAAACCACCCTCTTCCTGAGTGAAGATGTCGCCAGATTCACAAAGTGGTCCACCGATTGCGACGGCTTCGATCTCGTGCGGAGGTGTCGTCGATATTGGGCAGAGGCTCATCGGGTGATACGAGCCATACAATACAGGTCGGGCAAGAGTATGGAAGCCTGCGTCAACCAAGAGATACTTTTTTGAACCTTGTCGCTTCATCGCTCTTACTTCGGTGACCAGAATGCCGGCTTCAGCAGTCAGGTACCGACCGGGCTCAATTTCCAGTCGAATTCGATGACCAAAAGAATCCTCGAGACGCTTTCTGGTGGTATCCCACAGCTTGAAGTATTCCGACAGGTCAGCTCGGTGTTCACCTTCCTGATAAGGAACCGGAAGTCCTCCACCTGCACTAATCATCGTAAGGGAACGGCCAATATCGCGTGCTGTCTTCTCAAGAGAGTCTGCAACCGTAGCGAGATGGTTCAAATCGGCACCGCTGCCAATATGCATATGAAGGCCAGTTACGGCGAGTCCTGCCCACTCCGCGCGTTGAAGAACATCTGGGATCGCTTCATGCCAGATGCCATGCTTGGAGCCTTCTCCTCCAGTATTGGTCTTCTGGCTATGACCGTGTCCAAATCCTGGATTCACTCGAAGTGTTACGTTTGCACCTGGCACGCGTTGTGCCAATTGTTCAAGCATGTCCGCGGAACCGCAATTGACATGAATGCCATGTTGAACGACAGCGTCGAGACTTTCATGATCAAAAATGTCTGCCGTGTAAACAATTGGATCTGCTGCGGGTAGATCGTCTTGGTCTTCTGATGAGCTTTTTGTTGGATAGCCCGCAGCGATGGCCCTTGCGATTTCACCATGGCTTACAGCATCCACAAGCACACCTTCGCGCCGCACAAGGTCGAGGATTGCAAGGTTTGAACACGCTTTTTGTGCAAAACGAACGGTGTCCCAATCACTCAGGTCAGCACATCGCTGCTGGATTACAGACGCATCGTACGCGTAGAGCGGGGTTCCGTGTCTTTTTGCCAACTCCTGAAGGTCGATGCCGGCAAATTGTCGTCGAATACCAGTAGATTCTATTGTATTGGGGGCTATATCACTCATGGCACAGATGGTTTTTGCTTTCCGAGAAGATGGCTCACGCTCTATTGTAGGTAAAACTATGCACCCAGTTTTTCAGAGAAATAAAAGTGTAGCAGTCAAATTTCTTTCTCAAGGGCTATTCTGTGTGTTCCATGAGAGAAGACCCTGTCAAAACACTTGATTTTTCCACTTCGGCTGAGACTTCCCGGCTGCCGGTGGTTTTGTCAACAAACGAGAATCACCAGGCGGGGGGGCTCAATCGTGCTCAGCCACAATCGGCACGCATTCGATTACAGATGTACCTCTTTCTGGGAACCTGCCTCACAACGTTTGCAGCTGGGACAGTC
>JAUWWJ010000334.1 GCA_030616935.1 Planctomycetaceae bacterium | reverse complement strand
CGCCCTTACGACTACAGTAATTCAGAGCTCATATTGGGCTATGAGTTTGACCGGGCCTATGGGGATCCAGTCGATCAAATAGCAAATTTTGTTTTTGCTTCGGTCCCCGGGCATCCCTTCTGGAAAGATGTGTTGAATGATCTTCAGCATAATCCGCCACAAGCGTTTTCATACCTCGATGTGTGTGGGTTGACCGGTCCTGGATTGTTAAGCCGTGTTTATCGGGAAAATCATCAACGCTACGGCGATGTGACGCTCGAGCCCCGACGAGTCTTTCATCCGTTTCGTATGCGGGGCAAGAACGAACGGCAGATACTGCTCAACAACGGAACGACAATTGGTGTGCACCATGCTTCCGGCAGTTGGAGAGAGCGATGGACTCTTGCCTATTTGAAAGAAAAACTGCGGAAACTTTGGAACAATTAGGTGACAGAACACGTGTTTGATCAGCTTGGAAATGGCAAAAGGCATGAACCATTTGACTGAGCATTTGACTTTTAGGAGTTAAAAGCTGTTAAGGCTGTTCGTCGGATATTGTTTGGTTCTGAGTGGGGGTTTCCTTACTAAGGAATGGCGGACCTCATCTAATTAATCGGGCTCACACGTTGAGAATAAGAAGGCGGAGGGAGGTGGTCTGGGCCACTTGGGTCAATGAACGCTTGATGCGAACAACAGGCCAAAGATATGGATTAGCTGTCGGGGGTTGTCTTGGTTCTCCCTAGAACAGGTAATAACATTTGGTTCCACGACATAACTGAACGGATAGTCGGTTCCCTTTATGATGTAGAAAATTAAAAAGTGCTTCGGCTTCTGTCGGGTGTTTGCCCGATAGGTGCTGGACTGTGGGGTCACCACAATAGTTAATCATGGCCCTGGTTCGTGCAAAACAAAGGAGATTCGCTGGATGAACAAGCTCTATAGAAATTTTATATCTCAAATTGCTATGTCAGCTCTCCTGAGTCATTGCGTGGGGGTCTCGTATGGTGCTGATGACCAAGACCGCGGTCAGGCGGCAATCGTCGCTGTTGTGGCTAGTGACAGTTTTGTTGAAATTCGAGAGCAATGTGCTTGGCTTGGTGGGCTCACCGGATTTCCAATTCTTGGTGGACTACCTGATGCCTATGCAATGATGGCCACTGGGGGCAAAGGGCTGCAGGGACTTGATATAAATCGACCCATTGGCGTAGTCGTTTCGGCTCAGGGAGAAGTTCCTGGTATCCATGGGTTTCTACCAGCAACTGACGCAAAGATATTAATTGAGACTTTTGCCGACATTCCATTTCGGGGCATGGTTGACATGACCGCAGTGGGAGAGTGGGTGGTGGTGACACCGCAGGGTCAGCCTGCAACCATACATGATCCGGGAGATATGCTATCTAGTATCACCAGTCATCTTTCTGTTGGTGTGAAAATCTTTCCATCGCGTTTACCAGAAACTTTGAGAGATTCACTTTTGGACAGTGCAGAGCAAAGTTTAGGTTCAACAGAAGACTCGATTCCGCAGCCACTTCTTGGTGGACTGCCAGTCGACGGATTTGACAAAGATGTTGCAGGTGATTCGCTAGCTCAACTCGATGCAGTTTTATTCGGTCTTGCGGTTGATAAGGAAGCGAATCAGGTTTTTCTGGAGAGTCGAACAATTTTTTCAAAGGAAAGTACAGCAGGTGCGTTTTGTGCAACAGCAGGTGACGTTGAACCAAGCCTGAGCCTTCCACAAGAGGATGGAAAATATGCGATGCAACTTCAAATAGCCCAGAGGTTCAATGATGCCACTCAGTTGAAGGATATAGAGGAGGGTCTGCTGGGCAGCCTTAAACAGATAAAACAGATTCAGTTGGGTGAGTGGATATCAAAGTTTCGTGAAATTGTTGTACCCCAGATTCTAGAATCTGGGGCCTTTGAATTGGTTGCCGGCATGGCACCTCCTGATAACGTAGAAGGGGAACAACCGCTGCCCTCCGTTGTGTTAGGGATTGGAATAGCTGACGGCAATGCAATAGTTGAACAATTGAAGGGTCTCGTAACCGAAGCAGACACGATTCCAGAAAATATCAGTGTTGAATTTGATGTAGCAGAAGATGACGGGTTTTCATTTCACGATATTGTGATGATGCCACTTGGGAAAGTCACGCTCGCGATTGGTGAAAAATGTATATACGCCATGTCACGACGAGCGGACAAAAGTGAGTACAAGGTAGTGTTGAAGGAGCCCGCAAATGGATTTCAGCCGATCGCAGCAGCTCATGTACGGCTTGAGTCACTTTTGGACGGTGCCTCCGGGCTTCCACCAGAAATAGCGACAGTTGTTAAGGATATAAAACCACAAGGCGAACTCAACCTGCTCGTCCGACCGATCACACGGGGATTAGCTATTCGTTTAACTGCTGACGGTGAAGCAGTTCAAACTGGCGCGGCACTAGTTAACCATGTGGTTGAATAGATGATGCGATTGTAGAACCTTCTCTGCAGGGATAACCATAGTTGCAGTGCTGAGTACTGGCTGGACGCTCTTCAGCGGCAGTTATTTTTGAAAGACTACGGTGCGAACTGACTGTGGGGGAAGGAGTTCTCTATTTCCAATTTGCTCACAATTTCTGGATCTGTCCGTCTGATGCGCAGAGACAAATTCATATCCAGCATCAACCTGAATTGAGACATCTTTTGACGTCTCGGAATCGTTGATGACAACCGCAATGAGCCGATTCCCATCCTCGCCTACATAAGCAGACGCATACACCCCCGATACGGCATCGAGATCCAGTCGTTTATACCCAGGGTGAATAAATTTTGAATATTGGGAGAAAACGTAGAACTTTTTCGTGCGTTCAATAAAGACCTGATGCTCACCAACCTGGTCGGCCGGGGCACATACAAGAACTAATCCCTCATCGCGGTGTTTCTGCCGAACGTTTTCATCCTGTTCGTTTGCAGGAGCCAGGGAATAGATGAGGCCCCACCAGAGAAATGCACTAGCTTGCGCGTCGACAAAAGTTGTGTGCATGTAGCGAGCCGCCTGGATTGCCTTCTGGTGTTCCGTGAGGTCGGCTGTCCACCCGTATGTGTGCCAATCATTGCCGTTCCATTGTGCACCTGTTGTTTCGGTCATCCACAATTTCTTCGAGGGAATGAACTCATCTGCCAACTGTGCAAGCTTCTGTGTGTTGCCGACAAGTATTTCAAAGTTTCCATCTTCATTCTT
>JAUWWJ010000149.1 GCA_030616935.1 Planctomycetaceae bacterium | reverse complement strand
CGTTGGCAGAGCCCTCCTCCTCCAAGCATGCTGAACGATATTCGTCGGCCTTCCAATGGTCGCTGACATTCGGCACAGCAATAGAGTGATGGGAGTTGTCCAAGTTGATGGAGGATACCCAGTTCTGTGTGAATAATAAGGGCCAAAACAGTTCTGGAGTCAGGTGCAAACCGCTGTTCGCTTCTCTGTCCAGGTCTTGGTGCAGAGAGGAATCGAATCGCTCGTGTGGCGAGATCAAAGAGTTCAGGTTGTGGGTCTGCATCAACGGTAACTGAATCCAGAAGGTCGGCGATGTAGAGTCCGGCAGCAAATGATGATTCATAACGACCGATTCGAAATCGATGCTCGAGGAATGCCTCTGTGAAAAGATCAAGATTGCCCGACGAACGATGAATGACGAGTACCTGACAGATGGAAAGGAGGTCAAGGGCGGCGTCAAATTTACTCTTTGGTCGCCACGCTCCCTTTGCCAGCCCCCGTACCTTGCCGATTTCACGAGTCAGCAAAGTGATTATTGCACTTGTTTCACCAAATGGTCGGGCCCGCAGGACGAGAGCCTGAGCCTTTTCGGCACTCATGGTGAATCAGGTGTTTGGGGTAATCTTGACACACGGAGTCGATCAATTCGACGCCTTGAACTTGCTAATACCTCAAGTGATACGCCATCAGAAACGATGGTTTCTCCCTCAGATGGTATCCGTCCAAAAACATGAAAGGCGAAGCCTCCAACTGTGTCATAGTCAGCTTCTTCCGGTAGGGAGAAATGCATTCGCTGATTCAAGTCATCAATAGGAACATTAGCCACTGTTTCACACGTATCCTTTGACTGCACAAGAATGCCATCAATCAGTGTTTCGTCATGCTCATCTGTGATCTCTCCAACAATTTCTTCAAGAGCATCTTCTATTGTCACAATGCCGCAGACACCACCAAATTCATCCGTAACAATGGCCATGTGTGATTTGCCGTGCTGCAGGTCGCGGAGCAATGACTGAACACTCATGGTCTCAGGGATGAAGTAGGGAGGCCTAAGAAGATCACGAAGATTTGGTTCGGTTCGTTCAGGCTCATTCGAAGAATCTCGGTACTGAGCCAGTTCAGCCAAAATTTCGCGCAAATGAATGACACCAACGATGTCATCTGGAGAAGACTTCCAAACTGGGAGTCTTGAATATCCGCTCTCTACCGCGGCTTCAACAGAATCTTTCCACGTTGAGTTTAAAGAGATGCCGATGACCTGAGTCCGAGGAGTCATGATCTCAGAGACTTGAGCGTCTTCAAGTTCCATGACTCCTTCGATCATTTCGCGTGCTTCTTCATCAAGATGCCCTTCACGATGAGCCTCATCCATAGCGAGTCGAATTTCGTCTTGTGACTCATCAGCGGTAGCATGATTCTTGCTCCTGTAGAGCACCCATTGAATGGCCTCGATGCATTTGGTGATCCCTTTGGAAACAGGTGTGATAAGCCGAATGAGTGGTCGCCACAACCACCATGTTGTCACAACAATCCAAACTCCAGCAAACCGCGTGAGTGTCATGGGTACGATGACGAGCATGATCCAGCAAAGACCTGCCCAGAGTCCAGCAGAAAGACTGGTCGTGAGTATTTTTGATATAAAAAAAGTCGATGCAACTCCTGCGAGCACCACAATAGTGGCCGCAAAAAATGCTATTCCTTCACTTGCTCGTACGAGTTCATCGTAAACATCAGGAACACCTTTCTGACGGCAGATGTCTTGAAGTTGATGCCGCTTCGCTCCCCGGATGGCACGGGACTGCAGGGCAGCGAGGCTTGCGATAACTAATAAAAGGATTGCAGTTTGCATGAGCGTATTTCAGGACAATAAGAAAGGTTAGCGTCGGTGGCAAGTGGTTTTGGGACGTCTTCTTGGTGGAGAGGGGAGCCCAATCGCTTTCATTATCGCTCGCTCCTTCCGTCGCATAGAGCTCCTTTCTGAGGGTGTCTGGTCGTCATAGCCGACGAGATGAAGCAAGCCATGGATAAGGTAGTAGGTTAATTCGTTTTCCGAACTCCAGCCGTAGACACGAGCCTCTCGCGAAGCTGTCTCAGCACTTGCAATAATTTCGCCATGAATTCCATGCCGTTTTCCGTGCTGGGAGAGTTGGGTATGTTCATGACTTGAAAGATCAAAGGAAAGGACATCTGTTGGGCCAGAAATTCCTAGCCATGTTTCGTGGAGCTCAGCAATTGCTTTGTCATTTACGATTGCCAGGCTGATATCAGAATCAGTCATGCCAAGGGCATCTATGGCAACAAGGCAAAAACGTTTGAGTGTCTTCGAACAAACTGCCGTCGTCCGTTGACGATTGCATAGAACAACCTTGTTGCTGCCAGAAGTGGCTTGTGGGTGAAGTAGGCGCGGTGTGGGGCAGTGGTGTGAGGCGGCCACTAGGCTGTCCTCTGGTCCGGATACTTCACTCGTCCGTGATAAACAGCTGTGAGACTTTTTACGAGGCTTTGCTCAATGAGTCGTAATTCTTCAAGCGTTAATCCACAATCCTCAAATTGGCCATCAAGAAGTCGTTTCATAGCAAGGTCATGCACGAGGCTAGAAATTCTTGCTGGAGTCGGTTCTGTGAGTGAACGGCTGGCACTCTCGACGGCATCAGAAAGCATCAAGACGGCAGACTCCCGTGTTCCTGGACGAGGTCCTGGGTAACGGAAGGTTTGTTCATCAACACCGCCCCCATTTGGGTCAGTTTGTGATTTCTCAGCGGCACGTCGGTAGAAGTACTCAACGAGCGTTGTCCCGTGATGTTCGAGGAGAAGGTCAACAATAGGTTGAGGGAGGTTGTACTGCCGTGCCAATTCGGCTCCCTCTTTGACGTGGGCAATGATAATGAGACTGCTCATTGCAGGCACAAGTGCCTCGTGTCTGTTTTCCTGTCTGTTCTGATTTTCGACATAATAAGCCGGCTTGAGCATCTTTCCGACATCATGAAAATACGCCCCAACTCGAACAAGGAGACCGCGTGCCCCGATTGCATCAGCCGCAGCCTCTCCAATGCTGGCGACATTAATCGAATGGTTGTATGTGCCTGGAGCTCTTCGAACAAGTTCTTGAAGCAGGGGGTGTGCAACATCACCGATCTCAAGCAGGCTTAGATCAGTGAGTACACCGAATGTTTTTTCTACAAACGGTAGTAAACCTGTCATCAGAAATCCTGCCAGAAGCGTCCATACACCAGTCCGAGCTGCTTCGAAAAGGAGGTAGAAGTCGAGCGGATGTTCTTCAAGGAGGTTGGCCCCAATCTGGGTCGTCATGGCAACAGCGCCCGCCCATAAGCCGACGTAGATCAACTTGCTACGACTCCTGATTCGACCCATCCAGAAAATAGTCGCGGCAGCTGCTGCAGTGAGCGTGATGTAATCAGCAAGGCCCTGACCTAATCCCACAACAAGAACAAGAGCTACCTCAGCAACAAGAAGGAGTGCAAGATCTTCGTCATAAGCGATTGCGACTGTCATTGCAAAGACGAGTAGGGGTAAAATTTCGGCATGCCATGAATCACCAGAGGCAAATACACAAGCAGCCATTGTTGCCACAACGAGAACAAGCAAGGTTGCTATATGACCGAGATCAACCATGACATCACGGTGATGAAGGTGGAGGTAAAATCCGGCGAGTGTGAACATTGCCACGAATAGACCAAACAGTGAAGCTGCTCGGCCAAAACTTTCACCAACAGGCTGCTGCCTCAAAGATTCTTCGTGTTCGAGTTTTAAAAGGGTAAGTTGCTCATTCGTAATCTCAACACCAGCAGGAGAGAGCAGGTCACCTGCTGAATAACGAATGAATTGTTCAGGCGTTTTTTCAACTGCTTCATTCTTGGCTTTTGCCGTCGCTTCGTTATCAACAACCAGTGATCCTGTGAGCCGTGGATCAATCCACATGAATACACGATCTGTTAGAGGGCCAGGCCCTAATTCATCAGTCAGCCTTGCCTTGAAGCGAATCTTGGCCTCCCCAAGAAGTACTTCAGCAACCTGAACACGTATCATCTCGGTGACGTTACCAAGTGGGTGGACATCAATTTCCGTTTGGCTTCCCTCGTCGATATCGTGCTGAATCTTTTCGAGAACACCTTGTGATTCCAGCGGAGCGAACGCCCGATCGATAGCTTTATCGAACTCAAGCAGTTTTTCCTTGGTTCCGACCGGATTTCGGAAGGCTGTGAATGCCTGCTCTGCTTGAAGTTTCTCTCGTGAAAATTCTGTGACCGATGGGTTCGTTTGCACAGCTTGATCTTCTGCAGCTGTTTCTAAAGCTGCATTCGGCTGTGCTTGTGCTCGTATCACATCATCAGCTAATCCGATATCTCCGTTCGATGGATCGCCTTCTTTGCTGCTACTCGCTTTCTGCTCCACCTGTGTTTTTGATGAGCCCAATATGTTCGGCTCTAAAGAGGAGAGTGTGTCTTTGTTCTGTGGTTCTTCTTGTGTTGAGAAATCGGGTGGCTCAGGAGCAATTGGAAGTTCTGTGGGTTTTACTACAGTTCCTGGGGCCGGTATCGGAAGCCGTTCTAGAACAGCTGCTGTTTCTGGAGCAAACTCAAGCCATGCAGCACGTGACACACCGGCCAACGTTTCTGCTGCTGCAATTTCAGCAACCCGATTTTTGAGTCCATCACGAATACGAACTAACGGTGATCGATCCTGAATATAAACAACTCGGACCTGTGATGTTGCCCGTTGCTGTGCCTCACGAGTTCGTGCAAGATCGGGCTTCTCAAATGCAACTCGGGCAACAACACCTCGAGGAGCAACAGAGCCGAGTCTAAATGCGAACGGTTGTGACCATCCTTGTAGAAGAACAAGAAGGAAAAAAGCTGCCAGAAGGCAAAGGCCGAGGCGCACGAGTACTTCTGACCGCGAAATAGTTTCGAGGAGCCTGCCCCAGAAACTCTGCGGACCTTCCATTGAGGAGGCTCGGCGAATGCGGCGGCGAAATGACGACGGGGCGATACTCATCGTAAACAGTTACTAGTCTCTCGTTTTTGGAAAGAGAATTAAAGTAGGTAATTATTCCTCGTAAGCATCGACAATGCGCTGAACGAGAGGATGCCGGACGATATCACTGCCTCCAAGGCTAATTTTGTGGCAGCCCGAAACTGTGCCAAGCCGTTCCATTGCGTCAATAAGACCACTTTTTCTGTTTGGAGGAAGGTCGATTTGTGTCGTGTCACCCGAAATCACCATTTTTGAGCCAACGCCGAGGCGAGTTAAAAACATTTTCATTTGGGCTGCAGTCGTGTTCTGTGCTTCGTCCAGAATAATAAAGGCATCGTTCAGTGTT
>JAUWWJ010000335.1 GCA_030616935.1 Planctomycetaceae bacterium | reverse complement strand
GAGCCCGACACGATCAGCCTCAAAGGGATCAGCCGCAGTTCCGAATAGACTTTCGGCGTAAGCATTGGACACGGAAATAGTGTTCAATAACACAATGAGAAAAAGCCATGTTCGTACTCTATTTAACTGAAGCATTTCGAACTTCTCCGTGAAGGATTATCTCCTTGGGTTGAGTTACTCTAAGGGTATTCATTCAAGAATCACCTATAACGGTAATTCACAGAAAAAATGATGCAAAGAGTGAGATAGAAGCCCTTTTGTTCTCTCTCCGCTGAAACAGTTGCCCCTGCTGCGTATTGATCTGTGATTGGTAGAATATGAAGGTTGATAGTGACGCGTGTTTATTGTTAGAAGACAGTCCAGTTTTGCACTTTTTGACGTATGCCAAAGGTTTCCCAATCCGCTGCTGAGATGCCGAATTCATTTGCCCTTCTTCTTGGGTATCTGAATTTTTCCGCTGGTGCTTTTGATGTTTCAGCGTGGAAGTCTATCAATGATCTTTATGCGCAGTTTGAGCCAATTGATTCCAATGGTGACATTGTTGAACGGGCAGATACGGTGGATGACGTAGCAGATGATTTGCGGGAGGCCTTGAAGCGGCTACACCAAACCGACCCGGCATTTCGTGATGTTGGTCAAGCAGAGGGTGTCCTCAGGATTGTTTTTGAGAAAGTGTTGCCAGCGTATAGGGTATTTCACTCTGATCTTTTAGAACATCAGGCGATCGGGGCTATCGAACGCCCATTCTTTCTTATGGCTGTCTTTCAGGCAGTTCTTGAAACTGGTGGTCCGTGGGAAGGGCAAGATGATGTTCTTGTAAAAAAGACGCTTCGTAAGATTAATGATTATATGGGCTGGCGACCCGTTGCTGTACTTGAAAATGATCAGTTATCAGAGCCATATTCTCATGAACGGGTAAGGCCTCTTCCAATTTATAGAAGAGGCGTAGGGGCGGCTCACGGTCATTTTTCAAGACTTGTAAATCAAGCAATCCAAATTCTGGAGGAGGCTCCAAAGGAACTTTTGCAGCAGGCTGATTTTGATCTGAATTTACTCACTGAACTGTCAGTTGACCCTCGTGCTTTTGATTTTTTGCATCCAGCAGCTAGCCGTCCAAATTATCTTTTCGGCCTCTGGGATCCGATGTGTATTGATGAAAGTGGCTACTATCGTCGCCTCGTTATCCAGCAGGCAACACTCGAAGGAATTTTATCATGGTCAGCCCAAGACCATCCTGGCGTGCCGGTTGAAGAACTACAAAAAGAATCTGCAGCTGTCTTGGCAGGTGTCATGCTGATGGCTTCCGGGCTTTCTGGTCGTGGGCCAGGTGCTGTCCAAGCTGGCCTGTCTCTCGCAGACCTTCTTCCTCGGATTGCTGCGTATCGAGATAACTTCTATCAATGGTTGATCACTCGACTTCCTGACGATCATCGTCATCGCCTCGAAAAAGAAGCTCAAAGTCTCCAGCAGCCATTTGGAGGCGTGCGCAGACATATCAATATGCTTCTTGCCGATCGACGCGCGCGGCAAGTTGGGAGTGTGACTCTGGCATCGGTTCTTGCCCGTCTTGGACGAATAGATGCGGCCGAGCGTTTGGTGGGTCTTATGCCGGCAGCAAGTGCACGAATGCTTGCGAGGATCACAAGCCGTATTGTTATCGCTCAGGGACTTTCTCGTCGTGGTGATGAAGAGTCTCTGGAAAGGGCGGTCAACACACTCAGCGAAGCCAAGGATCTGCTCCTGCGAGGGATTGATTGTGGAGCATTGGTTGATCCATGGAATATTCTTGGTTTTGCGGGACAGTTCCCGCTGCATGAACCAGGTGGCGAGGCACTGCCAGATTCACGCGTGGATGACCTGATTGGGAGTGTCGGTAATTTGCTTGAATGTGCTTGTTTGGTTTGGCAGCGATCGTGCCTCGATTCGAATAAAAAGATTTCAGATCAGGCCAGTGTTTTGGTTGAAGAATTGGCATCGTGGTGGGATCAATATGCAACAACCTCAGTTGGTGGCATTACCCATCTGTCCGGCCTTGAAATGTTGCAATCTGCTCGGGAAGTTGTTGCGGTTTTGGAAGAACGACGAGCAACTGCTCCTGTTCCGCTGTCTCCCGTATTCTGGCGAGACGCAGTTGCTGATTTTTCATCTGCAAGAACACACGCAGCTGCCGCCGACGCCCTGTTGCAAGAGAAGGACTTTGATGCGGCAATGGGATTACTCGTGCATTGGATAACGCTGCTTGAGGGAGACGAAATTGATCACTCTGGAAACTCATGGCTGGTAGCAGCCCATCGATGGCTTCGATCTGCCCTTACTGATCTCAGCGATTCAGGCTGTGTTCGTATACGGCGATTCCTTGAATTAGTTGAAGCGAATACGGCTGGCCTTACTGAAATGATTGATATCGCTGCATCAGGCCAAGATCCCTTGAGTCGAAATAAGTCAGAGACTCCAGTGCCGGATGAAACGGATGATGATCAGATCGGTGTAGATGAAAGTGTTGCCTCGGCCTATGAGTCCATGGTGTGGCAGGACTCGGCAGATGATGGAACAGATGGCGGAATGCTTGACGTTGATCTTCCTGCCGGTGCTACAAATCCTGTGGTGGCGGTAGAAGAAGCGGCTGATTTTTTAACGGGCGTCATTGTGATGCTGCGACAAACCGTTGTCACAGGTTGTCTTGATGCAGCAGCTGGTCGTATTAAAACAGCAACGGCCGAAATTGATTCCTTTGTGGGTTGGCGACAGACGTTGAGACGTCTGCGTCGAGCGATGGTGCGTGCGGCAACGCATATTATTGCTCGAGATCAGGAGCAGCCTCCCGGAATGACGGCCGCAGAGTTTGATCGTCTTCGTTGGCAGCGTGATATAGCGGCAGAAAGACTTCTTGAGGCAGCGCTCCAAACTGGGGAAACAATCTGGATGCTCTCAGCCAGAATTGCAATCGCTCAGGGTGTTGTGCAAAAAACATCACTTCCTTCCGAGGATGTAAAACGAGATCCCTCGAAGAAGATTTCAAAACCAGCAGTTGGAAAGCTGTTGGCTGCTGTGTTTATGGATGACCAACAAATGATTCGTCAGCAGATGGAATGTATTCGGTATCATCTACGCGGCAAGACAGTGCTTTACGTGCCACTGTCACGAGGTGGTCGGGCAGACCGTGTATTTGCAGCAAGGATGCGAGAACGACTTCT
>JAUWWJ010000155.1 GCA_030616935.1 Planctomycetaceae bacterium | reverse complement strand
GCTCCACCGTTAGATGGAGTGTGGGCCTCAGCACCATATTTTCATAACGGTTCGGTTCCAACATTGTGGCATGTTCTTCATCCAGAAAATCGGCCACCTGTTTGGTATCGGACGCCTGTTGGCTACGATACGGAAAAAGTTGGTCTGGAAGTTGAAATACCTAGCAAAAAGGAGTTCGCTGTGGCCGTTAAAAAGGGGATGCCTTCTGCGCAGCGAAGACAATTTTTTGATACCACAAAGCCTGGGAAATCAGCTGAAGGGCATGCCTACCCTGAGGCGCTGAACGAATCTGAGAGGACTGCAGTGCTCGAATATTTAAAGACGCTCTAGCGGGCTAATTGAAAGCAGACTGTTTTTCATCATTGTGATACAGTGGTGGCGACATATCGCTCACCATATTTCCGTACATGCCAATCATTTGGAGAAAATTCATGACACAGCTTGAACGCGCTCGTGAGAACGAAGTTACACCTGAGATGAAATTCATTGCCGAGCGTGAGAACTTGTCAGAAGACGTGGTCTGTAGCGAAGTTGCTCGTGGAAGAATGGTTATCCCTGCCAACACTGTTCATCTCACGAAATGCCTTGAGCCAATGGCGATTGGAATCGCTGCACTGACAAAAATTAATGCAAATATTGGTAATTCTGCTGTGACGAGTGATGAGTCAACAGAACTCGAGAAACTTCATATGGCAGTGCACTACGGTGCAGATACTGTGATGGATCTTTCGACAGGAAAAGACATAGACAGTATTCGTCGGGCAATAATTGATGCTTCTCCCGTGCCAATTGGAACAGTTCCGATTTATCAAATGCTTGAGGAACTTGGCGGTGACATTGATGAAATGAAGCCCCAGCATTTTCTCGATATGTGTGAAAAGCAGGCTCAGCAAGGCGTTGATTACATGACAGTGCATGCCGGACTGTTACAAGAACATCTTCACCTCACAATGAATAGAGTTACAGGTATCGTCAGTCGCGGTGGATCACTTATTGCTCGATGGATGATGACTCACAAAGAGCAAAATCCGCTGTATACCCATTTCGACGATCTATGTGACATCTTCCGGCAGTACGATGTCACATGGAGTCTTGGTGATGGTCTTCGCCCTGGTGCAATCGCAGACGCGAGTGACGAGGCGCAGTTTGCAGAATTACACGTTCTTGGTGAATTGACTCGGCGAGGCTGGTCGAAAGGATGTCAAGTGATGGTTGAGGGCCCAGGGCACGTCCCGATGGATCAGATTGATATGAACGTCAAACGTCAGATGGAAGAATGCGATGAAGCACCATTTTATGTGCTTGGTCCACTTGTCACTGACATTGCTCCTGGCTACGATCACATTACGAGTGCGATAGGTGCGGCGCTTGCGGGCTGGAGCGGCGCAGCCATGCTCTGCTACGTGACACCAAAAGAACATCTTGGTTTGCCTGATGCAGAGGATGTTAAGCAGGGAGTCATTGCTTATAAGATTGCTGCTCATGCTGCAGATCTTGCAAGGCATCGTAAGGGTGCCCGCTCGCGGGATGATGCACTTTCACATGCACGGTTCAACTTCGATTGGAATGAGCAGTTTCGTCTGTCTTTGGATCCAGAAACGGCAAAGCGTTACCACGATGAAACGCTGCCTCAAGAGACATTTAAGTCCGCTGAGTTTTGCAGCATGTGCGGTCCGAAATACTGCTCAATGAAAATTTCCCAGGAAATCCGCGATATGGCCGCCAGCGAAGCACAAAACTCCTCTGGTGAGCCAGTTCAAATTGAACTACCTGCGACGTAAGAAGACTGCTCTGGGCCTAAAGACAAAGTATTGGAGCATCATTTATTTGATGCTCCAATCAGTTCCGTCAGCGCGGTCCTCTAATTGAATTTCGGCCTCATTCAGGGTGTCGCGGATGAGGTCTGCTGTTGCAAAATCTTTTGCCTGACGCGCTCGAGCTCGTAGTTCAATGATTAGCTGCATTAACGAATCCAACAATGTCCCATCAGTTCCGGAGGATACTTCTGCCGGCGGAGCAAGGAACAGCCCCAGAGTGCTCGTGAGTTCTCGCATTAAGTGCATAAGTCCATGAAGAGTTTCAAAGTCATGGTTCTTTGTTTTCTTTTCGAGCCCCTCACTATCAATGAATTTGTTGATGAATCGTACAAGGTCGAACAAAGTTGCCACTGCTATTGCAGTATTGAAGTCATCATCCATCGCCTCCAGGAAACGATTTCGTAATGCTGTGACGTGCTCTTCGACCGTTTCATGAAACTCTGAAATAGCGGCATCGCCATCGTAACGGTTACGTGCTGGAAGTGTGTAATACGAAGTTCCACAGAGCCTTTCATAGCGGCTGAAAAGCCTCTCGAATGCCTCGAGTGCACGAGCAGATTCTCCGAGTGGTTCTTCACCAAAGTGGATTGGGCTTCGGTAATGTGTGGAAAGGAGCAGAAGTTTAATCGCTTCCGGTCGATGGCGGGCAAGGAGTTCCCGGAATGGTTCAGCTCCAGTCGACTTCGATATTTTTGTAGCGGCCAGATCGTCGGGTGTGGCACCACCATCTCGTGGGCGACCGCCGACTTTCCCTGCTACCCCCGCTGCTTGCATGAGTCCGTTATGCATCCAGTATGTGGCCATGGGGCAATCATGGAGTGATTCACTCTGCGCAATCTCGTTTTCGTGGTGGGGAAAGACTAAATCGAGCCCGCCTCCGTGGATATCAAAATGACTTCCAAGAAGAGCCTCACTCATAGCAGAGCACTCAATATGCCAGCCCGGTCGTCCCGGGCCCCATGGGCTTTCCCAGGATGGCTCACCAGACTTTGCCTTCTTCCAAAGCGCAAAGTCGGCAGCCGACCGCTTTCTGGAAGCGGCAGCACCACCTTCTCCCTGTGTTTTTTCGAGCGTACGGTTGGTTAGTTTTCCGTAATCTTCATCTTTGGCGACATCAAAATAGACATCGCCATCCGCGGGATACGCAAAATCTTTCTCAACGAGGCCTGCGATGAATTGAATAATGCCTTCAATGTGGTCAGTTGCCTTTGGCATGGTGTCAATACCGTCGACGCCCAGCGCAGCAAGGTTGTCCAGATAGTCGGTGGTCATTTCCTCAGCCAGAGCGGCCATCGACATGCCGCGGTTTTTACTCTCGGCGATGAGCTTGTCATCAACATCCGTAATGTTGACAACCCACGTCACGTCCCACCCGGAATAGACAAGATGCCGTTTGATTGTGTCAAAAATAACCGGGCCAACCATGTGTCCAATATGACTCGGCTTGTAGACCGTTGGTCCGCAGAGATACATGCCAACCTTGCCAGGAACAACTGTTTTGAAGTGCTCTTTCTGGTGGCTTAATGTGTTGTAAAGTTCAATGTTTGGAAAGTTATGAGTGGATTGATTCATTTCCGGCATATTTCAGTTTGGCTCCCTCGTGTTTCAGAAATCTACAGTGTCTTTAGGTTTTGTTGAATGCCGGCTGTGTTTCAAGCAATACAATGCACTCTGCAGCAATTGCTCGCTCCTCACCAATCGGACCAACAGCTTCGCCTGTTTTGGCCTTAAGCCAGACCTGGTTGATATCAAGGTCCAGCAAATCAGATATATGTCGTCTGATCCCCTCTCTGTGAGGGAGGATCTTTGGTTTTTGAGCAAAAATAACGCAATCCATATTAACAATATTCCAGCCCGCGTTCTGTACTTGATCACGTGCTATTGCAAGCATCGAACTTGAAGACCGGTCTTTGTTTCTCGGATCATCATCAGGAAAAAGTTCACCAATATCACCAAGAGCGGCGGCTCCGAGTATTGCATCAGTCATGGCATGCAGAAGGACATCGGCATCACTATGACCAACGGCAGATTGGGTATGAGGAATGTTCAAGCCACCAAGCCAGAGCCCATTTCCAGGCTCAAGTCTGTGCATATCATGACCAATTCCAATTCGATACATCTCTAGTTCCCGTGTGGAAATCTCCAGTAAATGGTTCAAGAGCGGCAAGTCTATCGTTTTGGCCTATACTTCCGCATATGTACAACAGCAGTGAAACAAAAAGTGACCGCATAATCGAGGTCAATGATCTGGCGAAGGAATATCGCGTGTATGACAAGCCGGAAGGCCTCTGGGCAAGCGTGCGAGGTCTCTTTCGCCGGGAAAATAGAATAATCCATGCATTGCGAGGGGTGAATCTGAGCGTTGGACGTGGTGAATTCCTTGCGATGCTTGGACCAAATGGAGCGGGAAAGACAACATTTTTAAAGCTGCTCTCAGGAATTATTACGCCCACGCGGGGAACTGCCCGTGTGCTCGGCCACCTGCCGTGGGATCGAGCAGACGATTTCCGGCGGCGTTTTGCCCTTGTGATGGGTCAAAAAAATCAGCTCTGGTGGGATTTGCCAGCGGCGGAGAGTTTTCGGCTTCACCAGGAAATTTATCGGATCGATCCAGCTCGATTTGCGAAAATTCGTGATGAGCTTGTTGACATGCTGGGGGTATCTCAGCTTCTTGGACAACCAGTACGAGAGCTCTCGCTTGGAGAGCGAATGAAGTTAGAGCTTATCGCAGCGTTACTTCACGAGCCTGAAGTGTTATTTCTCGATGAGCCAACTATTGGTCTTGATGTTGTTGCGCAACACACGATTCATGAGTTTCTCAGGCATATTCAAAAGCAGCGGGCGGTTACCGTTGTTTTAACAACACACTACATGAAAGATGTTGCTGCCCTTTGTGAGCGAGTGGTAGTCGTTACGCATGGCAGCATTCTTTATGACGGTTCGCTCGAGCAGATCGTTGACCGTTTTACAACGCATAAGGTGGTTACCCTTGATCTCGAGAATGCTCCTGCTCCAGGTGAAATGGAACGATTTGGATTCTCATGCGAAGTGCATGGTCCTCGTGTATCGTTGCGGATTGACCGGTCACGGATAGCAGATGTCTTGCCAAAACTACTATCGAGCCAACAAGTCAGAGATGTGTCTGTCGAGGACGTGCCATTGGAAGAAATTGTTGCAGGTCTGTTTCGTGGGGCGGCAAATCAGCAGGTAGGAACAGATCTGAAACAGGAAGTTGGAGCAGTATGAGCACCGTTGCAAATTCCGAGAGTCACCATACCTCGTGCGGTTGGCTCTCAGGACTACGGTCGTGGTGGCGAATGCTCATCATTTGCCTTGAGGAGCGATTGGCGTATCGTAGCGACTTTGCACTGGGTACGGTGATGCGTTTCCTGCCGATCGTCACGCAGGTTTTTCTCTGGACGGCTGTCTTTGC
>JAUWWJ010000497.1 GCA_030616935.1 Planctomycetaceae bacterium | reverse complement strand
GAAATCGATAATCTTCGGCACTGCCTTATCATCCTGAACGGACACTAAAATATTCGATGGCTTGATATCCCGGTGGATGATTCCTTTCTGATGTGCGTGATGAACGCCTTCACAGATCTGTTTGAATAGCTCAAGCCGCTCTTCAACGCTGAGTTTATGCTCATCGCAGTACATCGTTACGGACTTGCCCTCTACATACTCCATGACAAAGTATGGCCGCCCGGCTTCAGTTGTTCCTGCGTCGAATACGTGGGCAATGTTGGGATGTTCCAGCAGGGCCAAAGTCTGACGTTCGGCTTCGAAGCGGGCAACTACCTGTTTTGTGTCCATGCCGAGCTTGACGATCTTGAGCGCGACTTTGCGTTTGACCGGTTCCTTCTGCTCGGCCCAATAAACCAGACCCATGCCGCCTTCGCCAATCAGCTCTAACAACTCATAACAGGCAACACGCGTCCCACACCCTTCAATTTTGAGAGGGGTATCCTGGATTATATCACCGCTGTTTTCTGGTCCTGCCACTTCTTTCATCAGACATTTCGGGCAAAGACCTCCTGGAGCGCTTGCCGGAATTTCTGCACCACAGTGTGGGCAATGTCGTTTTATCGTCATAGTCATATCTCCACATGAGACTGTATCTACTTCTATCAATGTATAAGGAAAGAAAGAATCAAGGTTGCTGAGAATTTCTTGATTTTCTGAAAAAAGTCCAGAATCGTTCGTAGCGGGCAGGCGTTCGTTTATTTTATTACGGGGTACCAAGTAGCAAAACCTGCCTCAGATCCATAAAACGTTCAATCACTCAATGCCGCAAATAGCTCTCGTACCTCTTCATCGACCTTATCAGGCGCGCAGATAGTTTGACTAATCTCTCGTCGAACAAGTTCGCGATACCGCTGCCTCAGTCGGTAAGCAGCAGCCTTGACCGCCACCTCCGTCATCCCCAATGTGACTGCGACCTTGCGATACGGGACGCCGCCTTGGTCTCCCGTGAGGTGTTCCTTGAGGTAGTCAAACAGCTGGGTTCTGTCCGCATCACAATATTCAGACTGTAACTGTGTAAAAGCCCTCTGAAGGACGGTCAACACCCACGATTTCTCGAACTGCTTTTCCGCTGATAAGTCGGCAGATGTCTCCGATGTGTAGCGAGTCTCGGCATCTGCGATCTCAAATGGTAGAGCTTGCTTATTGCCGCCACGTTTGAGGGCTCGCGTGCGATCCCATTCATCGGAGAGAAAATTCTTCAACGAAGCTAGAAGAAAGGTGCGAAACTTGCCACGTGCTGGGTCTACCTGTTTCAGGCTCCCTTTTTCAAGCAGTCGTGTGAAGAAGGCCTGCGTGTAGTCTTCGGCTTGATGCATGTCATGACCCCGTCGGCGCAAGTATGCATACAGAGGGAACCAATAGGCCCGACATAATGCCTCAAGAGCCTCTCGATAGTGCGATGAATCCGGTGCTCCTGCTGCCAAAACTACGCTCCAATGTGTGGTTGCAAACCGAGCGTGATTGGCCGGAGTAGCAGAATTTGCTGAGCCTGTATCTGACATTTTTTCTCACATAATCCAAAAGAAGACCGGGACCTTAAATGGCATTATAATGCTTCGTGAGGTTAAGGGCAATGTTATGTGAGAAGTCGCGTTAGGGTCAAACTCCATACCACATGAAATGCACCGACACCACCCAATCAGAAGCGCACTGGATCACGCACGAAACGCCCCCAAAATGGCTCCATTTTTGTGAGTTGCAAAATGTCAGAATTCTTCG